>JAERTF010000001.1 GCA_016845105.1 Bacteroidota bacterium
CGTTAGCAACAAGGCGAAGGCCAACGCACATCCAGGCACATTTGGTTTTTTGCCGAAACCCTGGCCAACATAAAAAACCAAAAGAGCCTGTATTTAGGCCAACGCAATGAAAAACAAGATAACCATGGACTATTTAACCTACAGTGAAAGACTAAACTATTTGCTTGAAATGATTGAAAAAGGGCAACTATTATCATTAAAACAAGCAAGTGAAAAATTTGATTGCTCTGAAAGAACAATACGAAGAATGATAAACATGCTTAAGGAGCAAGGCTATCAAATAAAATACAGTAGAAAAAATATGAAATATATCATATTAAATAGCAAACGGACATAATTTGGCCGCTGCTCAATATAACTTTGCAAATCTGATTCTTCAAAAATCAATATACAAATGAAGTCAAAAAAAGTACATTTTGGTATTCAAATAGTTATAAAAATTCATCGAGATTTAATTCTACTATTCCTTTTCATTTTGTTTTCAAGTACTTTATTTTCCCAGACATGGCCAATGCCCGGTGCTAAATGGACTTATTGTTTGACAGGATGGAATGGAATGCCTGCCGGTGAAGAAACTTTCAAAGTTACAGGTGACACTCTCATAGCAGGAAAGAATTATGATATTATCAAACACATAAATTCCAGAAAAGAGAGCTTAATTCGAACGCTTTATACAAGGTTTGTTAATGATACTGTTTACAGATACGTGAATAATAAGGAGTATTTGTTTTTTACGTTTAACTTAAGTGTAGGAGATATTTTTTCTACATTCAGAACAGCAGGGTTGAACAGTTATTGGGAGGATTCTGCCTGTTCCTCTGTTCTTCCTTTAAGAGTAGTTGAAGAAAGCGAAATCGAACTAAATGGTCAAATGCTGAAAAAATTTGTTTTGGAAGATACTTTATTCAGGCATTTGTATGATCCAAACTATCCTGATCCTGTAACTTTTACACTTGTTGAGCGCATTGGCGTAATAGACAACTATCCATTCATCAATACATTAGAACCATTTGCTGATTGTTCGTTGCCGACTGATTATGGATTAGCAGCAGTTGGAAAATATACTGATGATAGCTTTGAGTATTTATTTTATGAGTGCGAGGGTGTGGGGATCAATAATCATCAAATACCCAATAATGATATTTGCATATATCCAAACCCTGCCAAAAACAATGTTAAAATTGTTCAAAAAGGTAACATCCTTGTTAAATATAAGATCAAGTTACTTACTATATTAGGCAAAGTAATTCTAACTGATGAAATGAATTCAGAAAAACAAAATGTTAATTTGTCAAATTATCCAAACGGATATTACTTCTTAACACTTACACCAGAGAACTCCACGATGAAAGAAACTTCATTCCCTTTAATAATAAATCATTAACCAAAATTTTAAATTATGAAAACACATTTTGATTTCATTCGATCGTTGCTATTTCTAGTATTAGCACTATTGCTTGTAAATGTTAACTCACAAAACTTTGGTGATTGTGGATATGTTGATGATACTATTACCCCACAAGCTCCAAGAAGTGGATGCGACAACATCAGTGACACCTGGCTAGATAAATACCGAACACCAGGCTTTTGGATACCTGATGAAAATACCCCAATTAAAACAATCCTTGTTAATTGGATAGTTTGCCGGGATGACAATGGCGAGAATGGTTGGCAGGATATTCCAGAATTCCATGAACAGGTTGAATTAATGTTTTCAAATCTTAATGAATGGTACAGTAACTCCCAACCTAAAGGCTATTCATTAACTTGTGAACCAACCTACACACATATTTATGATACAAAGATTAGATTTGAATTGAATGAAATTATTTTTATCGACAATTCAGTATTTAATACCACATTAAGTACAAATGCCATATTTGATTATTTAGAGTTGTACTATCCTGAATATAAAAAAGCGATGAATCATTTTTTCAATATGCCTCCACCAAATTCAACAAGTTATTGGGGGCGTTACAACGTTAATTCCGTATATGACCAATCTTATGTAATAACACATTATTCAATGTATAGTGATTGGTATGTTGTTTGGCCAGATCACATTGCACACATTGCGCATGAATATGGGCATGCAGTTGGCCTTCACCATACTTATAACGGAGAATATACTGATATTTCACACTTTGATTTTCTGGATGATATTTTTGGACTTTGTGCTGAACCTCTTATGATGGATCCAGACAACCCTTGTTTTGATTTATGTGGAGAACCATATGAACCATGTCCTTGTGACCCAACCCCAAATCATATTTGCTATTTTGAAGGCGATTGTTTCTTTTCGAATTTTCCTGAACCTTACCCTTTAATGTCCGGGTATCCAAATCCAAGGTACCTCAGCCCAAAGTATGCAGGAAGGATGCATAGGGACCTTTCTTGTTATGCTAACAATTTTAAAATTCCAAATACACCGATGCATAGGTATGTTAAAGAAGATCACTCATTTCAAAACCCTTTAACTATTCAAACAGACGAAACCTGGGATTTTGCAATAAAAATGTATCAAGATATCGTTGTAGAGGAAGGAGTCACTTTAACTATATCTTGTGATGTCAAAATGCCAATTGAAGGGAAAATTATAGTTAAACCTGGAGGGCATTTAATAGTTGATGGTGGTTATATTTCATCTGCACATTCTCAACCCTGGCAAGGCATTCAGGTTTGGGGCGACAAAAACGAATCCCAGCAACCATTGCAAGGCGATCCACTTTTACAAGGCAAACTCACGCTAAACAATGCAACCATCGAAAATGCCATTGTTGCGGTTGACCTATGGAAACCTGATGACTATTCCACAACCGGAGGCATTGTGTATGCAGAAGGTTCTACTTTCAGCAACAATGCAAAATCGGTACATGCAGTGCATTACCGTAACTTTAATCCCTACTACCCTGAGATCGAATGGGATTATTTCAGCAATTTCAAATATTGCACCTTCGAAATCACGGAAGACTATCCCGGTGATGAAACATTTTACAAGCATGTTGATTTGGCTCATGTTAAAGGAATTGACTTCTACGCCTGTGATTTTAGTGTGAATGACCAGGTTGAAGGCGTATCTACATGGAACAGCGCTATCGCAGGTTATGACGCTAAATTTGGAGTTAAAGCAATTTGCAATTCACCGCAATACCCCTGTCCTGAAAACAGTTACGATAAATGCACATTTACGGGCTTTTATAGTGCTGTAAGTGCCCTTAACGATGGTGGCAGTACTGTATCGTTTAGTGTGAACCAGGCAGATTTTACAGACAACGCTTATGGAGTAAAAGCCCGCGAAATGAATAATGCCAGCGTGCTGCATTCCGATTTTGAGATAGGCCACTTATGGGATTGTGGAGCTGGTATTTACTCGGATAATATAACAGGCTTTGCCTTTGAGGATAATGATTTCAGTAAATATACGGGCAGCCCGAATTCAGATTACTTTGGTATCATTATTAATAATTCGGAAGCTGTTAATGAGGTTTTTGGAAATGATTTTAATGGCTTAAGCTACGCCAATTTTTCAGATGGAAAAAACTGGAGAAATGATTATCGTTATGAAGGCCTTGCATACTACTGCAATGATAATGTCAATAATTATGCTGACTTTTATGTGAATGATTTCGAGATTGACAAACAATCCGGTATTCAATCCGAACAGGGCAATGATAATTATACTGCGGGGAATACTTTTACCCAAAACGGGGCCACATGGCATTTTTACAACGGTGGCGAACATTTGGTGGGTTATTACTACAATCAAAGCGAAAACGATGAAATACCCGCTGATGATAAAATTTACCATGTAGCCAAAGTGGGCAGGAGTGTTACCAACAATTGTAACTCCCATTATGATGATCAACTGAATCTTGTTTTAACTACCCAGCAAAAAACAGATGCAGAACTTACATATTATGATAATCTGACCGATTACAACAATGTAAAAGCATTGTACGACAGTTATATTGATGGCGGAGATACAGAGGCTGAGATATTAGACATTCAGACAGCCCAACCTGATGACATGTGGGAATTGCGTGCCCAACTGCTTGGTGATTCACCCCATTTATCCTTTGAAGTATTAAAAGAAGCTGCCGATAAAACAGACGTCTTTACCGAATCAGCCTTATTTGATGTTTTGGCTGCCAACCCGGATGAATTAAAGAAAGATACATTGATAAGTTACCTAGAAAACAAGGAAGAACCACTACCTGAATACATGATAGACTTATTAAAGCAATTGGCGGAAGGCACTACCTATAAAACTGCCCTGCAACAACAAATGGCAGGGTATAAGCATGCATACACCCGTGCGGCACACGAAATTATCCGTAGCAACCTGAATGATACGGTTGCTGATTATGTTGAATTACGGAATTGGTTGGACAACCTTGGAGGTATTACTTCTGACAGACAAATAATTTCTTCTTACATCAGTGAAGAAAACTTTACAGACGCTTTTACCCTGGCCAATATGCTGCCACAACTTTATAACCTGCAGGGCAATGAACTGACTGAACATGACTACTACATTGATATGCTGAACCTGCACCAAACACTGTATCAACAAGGCAGGAACACATTCCAGTTGGATAGTACAGAAAAAGCCGATCTTGTTTTTATTGCAGATAACAGTACCGGAGTAGCAAGCGCCCAGGCAAAAAGCATACTTGAAGGCGTGTACAATGAATATTATGTGAATTGCCCGGAAGCAGATGGTTCAGCTGGATATAAAAGCAGTAGCACCATCAATCCAAATGCACTTGGAAAGGCTCATGGATTAAATATTTCTGTTAAGCCCAATCCGGCAAAACAATGGGCCGCATTTGAATACACATTGCCAGCGGATGAAACCGAAGCAAAAATTACGGTTACCAATGCAACAGGAAGTACTATTGAAATACTCCATGTATCAGGCCAGCAGGGTCAGAAACTATGGGATACCCGTAGCATCAAACCCGGTGTTTATATTTACACTATTAAGGCGGCAGGATTCAGCCAGTCGGGTAAAATAGTGATCAGCAATTAGATTTTAGTTTGGTAGCTCCCTCTGCTTCTAAGGCAGGGGGAGTATGCCAATTATCAGAGGAGGTAGATATGAATAAACTGATTACATTAATTGTTGCTTTTCTGACTATCCATTTATTTTCCTATGGTCAATTCCAAATCGACTGGCAACAGAGTTATGGCAGTATGGCTTCTGACTGGGGTTATGATATTGCTGAAACCGATGGTGGATATTTGGTTACAGGCATTGCAGGTACAGGAGGTGGAGAAGTTGAGTGCTTTGAAGGAGACGGTGGCGGTTGGTTGATTAAGATTGATGATTCAGGCAGCCTGATTTGGCAGAAATGTTTTGATTATGCACACGCTTTCAGAATTGTTAAAGCCATTGGTAACCCTTATTATTACCTGATCGGCGGCACTATTTCAGAACCTTATCCTGAAGATTACAATTTATGGGTGGCTAAAATCGACAGCCTTGGCAATATTATTTGGGAAAGAACGCTCGGTAACACCATAGGGATACTAGGTGGTGACCAATATGGAGAACCTACTGCTGATGGCGGTGTTATTGCAACTGCGCAGATTGATTCAGAAGGAGGCGATATTAGTAACTGGCATGGTGGTTATGATGGCTGGGTAATAAAACTGGACAGTGCCGGTAATACAGAATGGGATCAATCCATTGGCTCATCACAATTTGAGTTTATTAATGGTATCATTCAAACAAGTGACGGTGGCTATCTTGCAGGTTTATACGGAAAGCCAAATGGAATTGGCGGAAATGTTGATTGTATTGTTTATCCGGCTCCCGGAGGTGCTGATGCAATTATTTTTAAGATGGATAGTGTTGGCAACCCGGAATGGCACCAATGTTATGGAGGGAGCGGACCTGAAGCCGTCAACAGGTTATTGGAAGTTGAAAATGGTTATGTGATTGCAGGCATTGGGGGTTCGAATGATGGTGACCTTGAAGGATCAGGTTGGCATGGTGATCATGATGTATGGTTAATAAAAGTTGATTATGAAGGAAAAATCATTTGGCAAAAATGCTATGGAGGGTCTAATGGTGAATCAATAAAAAAACTGTTTCAAATCGCTGATGGTGGTATTATGACATTTTCGAATACTCATTCTTTTGATGGCGATGTAGTAGGAAATCCCTCTAACAGCCCTGAAAGGCCTTCAATTTGGATATTTAAAGTTGACAGTATTGGGACTCTGCTGTGGCAACAATGTATCGGTGGTCACACTACTGAAAGAGTGTATGGAGTGGCAAAGCACAGTGATTATAAATATGCTGTTGCTGGTGAGATGCGGTATAGTCCAAGTGGTGATGTTAATTGTTCAAATTTCGTTTATGGGTCGCAGCAAAACTATTGGGTATTTGGTATTTCGGACACAACAGTAAATGTTATTGAAAACGAGGTGGAAATAACAGAAATTAAAATTTATCCCAACCCTGCAAACTCAATACTAAATATTGAATTTCCGGTAGATTATCAAATATTTAATGCTACTATTGAAATTGTTGACATAAACGGAAGAACAGTTTTAAATAAAAAGCCTGTGTCAACAACAAACCAAATTGACATCGAAAAATTAAACCACGGACTTTATATCGTGAAAATTCAAAATGACAAGGCCTTAATTACAAGGAGAATAATAATACAATAATTGACTTTTTAAAATCCAATGCTTCGTAGGCAAGCACATTTGCAGGTCACACTGGCCAACCATGAAACCAAAACCTGCAAAAGAGCTTGCCTGCCCCACCGCAAGAAAGAAATTAACGCCCAGTTGCTAACAGCGGCTCATACACCATTGCCAGCTTAGTGTTACATAGAAAAAATACTCGTAAATTTAGGCTTTGTATCTTTGAAGTAAAATACGAGGTAAAAATGGCAACGGTGCATAGCCGCAAACCGTTACCGTTCATTGTAGATGCCGACGCACATTTAGCACATTTGGTTTTTTGCTGACACACAAAGCCAAAAACAAAAAAACCAAAAGAGCTAAATTTTGCCACGCACAGAATTTATTGACAATTTAAAATGAATTATTGAAACACTAAATACGAACTAAAATTATTTATTATGAAAAAAATCACATTAATATTAGCTTTAGTGCTATATGGAACAGTGGTTTTTTGTCAAGATGATGGGGGAATGCTTTGCGGAGGAGAAGACGAAAAACCTATTTGGATTCTAAGGTTCAAAATTTTGGACTCAGAAACTCATTATCCAATTCGACACGCCAATATTGAAGTCTCAAATGACAGAGGAGATGTAATGAAATGGAAAGCAAATTCTGAAGGAATTGCTGTTCTCGTTATCACTACCCCAAATTGCTTACCGTATGAAGGGAAATTTGAAATTACAAGTAAAAACTACAGGTTTTATCAAGAATCCTTTGAAAGAAATTACTTTCAATCTGGTGAGGTCAATAATAGAATTTACCTTGAAGGACACCGGCATAATTGGACAGACATGAACCAAATACCAGAAACCCAAGAATTAATAAACAAAATAAGTAGAAAACAATATCAAGTGGGAATCAAAAATATTAATTCTAGACATGGCTTTGATTTGGTTAATTATGCTCCTGCATGTTTTGAATATGAAATTGAACTGGAAAGAATTAGCGATAATTATAACCAACCAAGAAGAAGTACTTATTATGAACGAAATGATGATAATTCAAACACTGACTCACAAATTCCTTCAATAAAATTTCATGGAGAAATAATTTATGTATTTCCAAATGATTTATCAGGAGGGTCTTATCATGTAGAGCAAGCTAAAAATGCTTGTAAATCATTAAATCGTTTAGGTTATGATGATTGGTATTTGCCTTCTAAAGACGAGTTAAATGCTCTATACCTTAACAAAGAAAAAATAGGTGGTTTTAAATATGGCTGGTATTGGAGTTCTACTTCCACTTCTAATGCAAGAAGATATTGGGGGCAGAGTTTTGAATATGGTGATCAAGGAACAGAGAACAAAGGAACTACATATAATATTCACAAAGGCAATATCAAAGTTCGCTGTATTAGAAAAGATTAAATTGTTAAACTTTAAAATAAATATCTTATGAAAAAATTAGTAATCGTAATACTTATGTTAGTAATTAATATAGGTGTATTTTCTCAAGTTTTACCAACTATTACATGGAGACAAGGAGATTTAAGTAAACTAAATTGGGGTATGTCAAAAGTTGAAGTAGAAAAGGCATTAGGAATTAAATTGAAACAATGGAATGATTATCGTTTAGCTACAAGTTATACTACTAATTATTCTGGGACATGGATTAATAATGTGAGAATTAGTTTTAATTGTAAAAGTTTCACGGCTGATCTTTCTTTTTATGATGACAAGTTGTATGGTATTTGGTTTTGTACAAATGCAAACCTTAAAAGTTTACTTACTAACATTTTGGGAGAAGGAGTTAGTAATAATACCTACCCATCTGATAAAAATCAAAGAGAATGGTGGGATAATACTACATATTTGAGTGCAGATTATGAAATCGGTTCTGTCTGGATACAAAAATGGGGGATTAGTGATAAAGCATATAATCGAGATGACAATAAAAATTCCTTTAGTCGGTATTTAAGATTAATTAAACAATAATTATTTACATATATAATTTAGCGCATGAAGAATTTAATAAGTATAACTTTTGTGTTTTTAGCTGTAAATCTTTTTTCACAAAACACTGGAACTTTAACGGACACAAGAGACAGACAAATATATAAATGGATAAGAATAGGCAACCAAATATGGATGGCTGAAAACTTAAATTACAATTCAGGTCGCGGTTCAGGAAAATATGGGAATCATTATGGTAGAGTTTATGATTGGAAAACTGCAAAAACGGTTTGTCCAAAAGGTTGGCATTTACCAAGTGATAGGGAATGGCTTGTATTGGAGCATTATATAGGCATGTCTCAATCAAACAAGGAAGATTTTGAACATTATCGGAGACATGACTGGAACGGAGGAAAACAATTAAAATCAAGAACTGGTTGGGAATATTATATGCAAAACGGTAATGGTATTGATGCATATGGATTTAATGCATTACCAGGTGGTTATTACCAAACATACACTGAGAAATTTATGTGGTATGGAGCTTCAATTGTGTTTTGGACAAGTTCTGAAGCAAATTCAAAAAACGCAATAGCAAGAGATTTAGGTAGTCATTATAATGGAATAGACCGTTCTGAGATTTACAAAGTTCATGGTGCCTATTGTAGGTGTATAAAAGATTAATAAAATTTAAAAATATAATATCATGAAAAAGATTATAATTATTTTAATATCAGTAGGTTTTGTTATAAACCTTGCGGCTCAAAATAGGATAAAAGCTGTAGTTAATGTTCCAAATCAAAAAGAAATTGGCGCAATAATAATTAGCAATAAAACTATGTGGGTTGGATTAACAATCAATCCAGATACAAGGAATGAAATGAACTTTAAAGTTCAAAAAGTCAATGCTGGTGAATCGCATATTTCTTTTGATGTTTCAAAGGTACATAAGGGTTCTAACGAGTTAAAGCGTATTGTTACAGATACAGAAACTTGGACAAACAATACCGTTATCAACGAAGGTCTACCATATGTAGTAGCATTATGGGAAAAGAAAGTGAATGTTGCCCAATGTACTATAAATAACGGTAAGCCCTGTAAATACTGCAGAAACAAAGGCTATCATTTGGAAGGACGGGTTGACAGGAAAACTGCCAGATATAATCCAAGCGGCAAATACAAGGTGATTCAATGATTATAGAATGCCAACCCAAAGGTCAAGCACATTTGCAATTCTCACAAGCCAACACTAAAACCCAAAATTGCAAAAGAGCTTGCCCTGCCAACGCAAGAAAAAAGAAACAACGAAACGGTAACAATGCATATAGTTTATGGCGGGTGAAGTGCTAAATATGAACATTTTAACAATAAATAAACATCGGTGTAAGTTGAAAGATTTGTCTTTCAAAACCGCCACAAAACCATATACTCAACGTTAGCCCTCATGGTAAAAAAAGACACAGCTAAATGAAAAAATTAATCGGATTTTTAGTTTACTTTTCCTTTTTTCTTACAACAATATTTCGGACTACTTAGTATTATTTCATATGTCAATTGGACAAACAGACCAAGGAAAATATCCAAAAGCAAAAGAAATATCAGATATTAATAAAGCAAATGAATGGCGAAAAGTATGACAGGAGACATTATTAAAAACACTTGAAATCTGAAAAACACAAAGTGTTTCATTATTTTCGTAGAAGTTGTAAAAACAATTTAAAAGAAGGAATTATGTATATAGCACAAATTTTTAGAAGAACCAACATTTTACTAATAATCCTGGTGATTTTAGTTTTTAGCTGTTCGAAAGATACTTCGTGTCCTGATGATGTAACAAGCACTTATTTGGGATGGACTGTTGGCGAGTCTAATGATTATGGTCTTATCCTTCATACTAAGGATGGCGGCAAGACCTGGACCCGGCAAGGGGATTCACTTCAATTACCTAACACAGAGTTTCAGGATATTTGTATAATTGATAAAAACACTCTGTTGGTAGTTGGTGATGATACGAATAGTAATTATAACGTTTTTAAATCTGTTAACAGGGGAGAGACCTGGATTGCCTCCGGTTCAGGAAACCTTAAAAATGTTGGGTATGAAGGAATATTTGCACTTGATAAAAATAATATCTGGATTGTAGGACAAGAAGGCAGTATTTATTATTCAACCGATGTGGCAGATACCTGGACAAAAATTGAAGTCCCTGCAGAATACCAGGAAAAGACATTCAATAGAATAGCCGCTAAAAGTAAAGATGATATTTGGGTAACTATAAGCAATGCTGTAGATGATTCATTTCCAATTTTGCTTCACACAACTGATGGTGGTATTAACTGGGAACCTTTAAATCCACTCAAAGATTTATTTGGTTCTGGAGATCATCCTTATTTTCATGATTACCTCGGTATAAAAATATTTGGGAACAGTATATGGGCAGTTGGTGGTTTCGGTAGATTTATAATCCGGTCAGCAGATAATGGATCAACATGGGAAGACATAACTGTACCAGGTTCAGGGGGAATTTATGACGCAAACGACATTTTCCTGTTAAGTGAAACGGAAGCATATGTAGTGCAGGACTTCGGTTTAATTTTCAGTACAAACGATGCAGGTATGAACTGGACACGATATTATGCCGAAGCCGGTGGTAATTGGGTATTAGGTATAGCCATTTTGAATAATAATAATATTTGGATATGCGGATCGGCGGGAGCTGCAGGTCAAACTTCTATTATTAAGTATTCTTCCGATGCCGGTACAACCTGGCAGGATCAGACTCCTCAGCTGCTTTTAGATAATATTGGATTACGATTATGGAAAATCAGGTTTATTGAAGTAAATGAATAAAAACCACGAAGGGCTAACAAAAAATATAATTCATGCCGCAGTTTCATTTTCACAGAAAATGATTTAGTAAATTTGAAAATACGTGATATAAAGACACTTATTGAACACGATGCGGCACGCATCATATTCAAACCGTTAGGTGCAAGGCTGGGGCAGAAAGAAACTTAGTGCAAACTTGACGGGATTTTTGTTTTGCCGACCCGCGAATAAAAGAAAAAGCCAACGCACATTTGGCACATTTGCAAGCCCGACACACAAGCCGATGCTTCAGCTTGCAAAAGAGCCAAATTTTTGCCGATGCTCGTGCAGATAATGTTACATTTGTAATGTTAAATTGATTTGAGAATTATTTAGAAAATATAATATGACAATTGCTGAAATATTGAAAGATTCGAATTATAAATTGACACAATTCAATTTAGTTGAAATTCAGAATCTTGAACAAAGAATTACTATTAAAGAGGTAAGAGGAAAAGAAACTCCATATATTCAATGCTTAGTTCGTAAAAAAGACATTAAACTAACTCCTGAGGAAGCAGTAAGGCAATTGTACATTCAAGTCCTGATTGACGAATATGATTACCCAGTTGACCGCATGGAAATTGAGTATTATGTTTCATTCGGACGAGAAAAAAAGCGTGCTGACATTGTAATTTTTGATAAGCAACAAACAACTTCGCCATACATAATGGTGGAATTGAAAAAGCCAAAACTAAAAGATGGTAAAGAGCAATTAAAATCATATTGTAACGCTACAGGAGCACCAATAGGAGTTTGGAGTAATGGAGATTCTATTTCATACTATCACAGAAAAGACCCAAACTATTTTGAGGATTTACCTGCAATTCCAAAGTCTAACGAAAAATTATCAGACATACTTTCGGAACGTTGGACTATTGATAACCTGATAGATAAAGATAAACTTCGCACTGAAAGAAAATCGCTTAAAGACCTGATTCTTGAAATGGAAGACGAGGTGTTGGCAAATGCAGGTGTTGATGTTTTTGAAGAGCTCTTTAAATTGATTTTCACCAAACTGTTTGATGAAATGGAATCGGGAAGAAACAAAACCCGACACCTTGAATTCAGAAATTACGGAGATACCGAAACAGAATTAAAAGAGAAAATTCAAAAAGTATTCGATAAAGCAAAAGAAAAATGGGAAGGTGTGTTTTCCGATGATTCAAAAATTGAATTAACAGCTTCGCATTTATCTGTGTGTGTTTCTTCACTGCAGGATGTTAAACTTTTCAATTCGAACCTTGATGTTGTTGATGATGCTTTCGAGTATCTAATCAATAAAAGTAGCAAAGGAGAAAAGGGACAATACTTTACGCCTCGTTTTGTTATTGATATGTGTGTAAAAATGTTGAATCCACAGCAAGATGAAACTATGATTGATACCGCAGCAGGCAGTTGTGGATTCCCTGTTCATACCATCTTTCATGTGTGGGAACAAATTCTTAAAGAAAAAGGATTGGATAAAAGCCACTTGTTTACTTTGGAAGAAAAGCCCGTTGAATGTACCGACTATGTAAACAATAAAGTATTTGCTATTGACTTTGACGAAAAATCGGTGCGTGTTGCCCGAACTTTAAACCTGATTGCTGGAGATGGACAAACCAATGTTTTGCATTTAAATACCTTGGATTGGGAACGATGGGATGAAAAAACAGAAGATGAAGATTGGCAGGATACTTACTTTGAAGGTTGGAAAAAGCTAAAAAAACTTAGAAACAATAAAAAGAGTAATCACGACTTCAATTTTGATGTTTTAATGGCAAATCCGCCATTTGCAGGTGATATTAAAGAAAGCAGGATACTTGCCAAATATGAATTAGGCAAAAAGCCAAATGGAAAATATCAGACTAAAGTTGGTCGAGATATTCTTTTCATTGAACGAAATCTTGACTTTTTAAAGCCTGGCGGACGAATGGCAATTGTTTTGCCACAAGGGCGTTTTAATAATTCATCGGATAAAAATATTCGTGATTTCATTGCCGAACGTTGTAGAATACTTGGTGTAGTTGGATTACATGGCAATGTATTCAAACCACATACTGGTACAAAAACTTCTGTTATGTTGGTGCAAAAATGGGATAATAAACTTTGCCCAAAAGTTGATGATTACCCTATCTTTTTTGCCACCATGCAAGAAACAAGTAAAGACAATAGTGGTGATAAAATTTATTTGCGTAAAAAGGATTTTCCAGACAAATTCTTGGTTAAACCCGAAGAAGCTGAACCTGTTCAAGGCGAAATGGAATTAAAGGAAAGTGTTGTACATTATGTTCGTACACCCAAAGACCTTGATGAATTCGTTTTAGATACGCATGACCATTTAATTGTTAAACACGACTTGTTTAATCACGATGGTTTAACCCAAGATGGTATTGCAGAAGCATTTCTTGAATTTGCTAAAAAAGAAAAACTTTCCTTTGTGGGAAAGCTCTAAGCCCTTTTGATGAAGCCAAGTATAAGGCATTGTTGGAAGGGCTGGAAGTCAGTATTGTTAATTTTAAAGAAGTATTAGATTTAGAAACCCTCAGATTTGATAGCGATTACTTTCAAAAGAAATATCTACAAATTGATAAGGAAATTGAAGAAAAAGCTGAATATTTCAAAACATTTTCTGATTTTGAATTGTCTGTTGATGCAAGTGCATTTTACCCATCACTTGAACCCTACTATGGTTCAGGCAACATTCCTTTTTTGAGAGTAAAAGATGTTGATACACATATTGACTATGAATGTTGTATTCGTATTCCGGAAGAAATCGCAAAATCAAAGAGTTTTAAGACATTACAGATTATTACTTCAGGAGATATTGTAATTACAAAAGGCGGAAGTATAGCAAGAGTTGGATTAATTGAAAAAGAAACTGCAGTTACAAGAGATTTAATTTTTTTAAATTCTTCAATATTACCAGAACAAGACTATAAATTCCTTTTTCTATATTTACTATCAAGTATAAGTTACAACCAACTTATAAGGTCTTCTTCAATGACTGCTCAACCACATTTAACAATTACGCTTGTTAGAAATTTAAAACTTTTTTCTCCTTCTTCAGATTTTAAAAAATTAGTTGTTCAGACGTATGAAAATTCAAAGTTATTACTGGACAATTCTAAAAAACAATATAAGAAAGCTGAAAATCTCCTTCTTGAAACTCTTGGCTTAAAAGATTTTGAACCTAGCAAAGAAACTGTAAATATTAAAAATTTTAAAGAGTCGTTTTTTTCTTCTGGTCGATTGGATGCAGAGTATTATCAAAAGAAATATGATGATTTAGAGGTTAAAATAAAACAGAATTCTAATTTCAAATTAATTAGTCAAATACGAACAGAAAACTTCCGAGGTTTGCAGCCAGTTTATGTTGAGAACGGGAATCTAGATGTCATTAATAGTAAACATATACTAGATAAAACTCTGGATTACGGAAATTTCGAAAAAACAAGTCTAGATTACTGGGTAAAACAAAAAAAGGCAAGAGTTTTTAAAGAGGATATTCTAACTTATACCACAGGTGCCAATATTGGCAGGACACAAGTTTACAATATTGAGAATAAAGCCTTAGCGAGCAATCATGTAAATATTGTTAGATTAAAAGATGGGTATAATGCAAATTATATTGGTTTTGTTATGAATTCTCAAATTGGCAGAATGCAAACTGAGCAATTAAGCGCTGGTAGTGCACAAGCAGAATTATATCCAAAAGATATTGACAACTTTTTAATTCCAATTATTGATGAAACAAAACAAGTCGAAATAATGAAGTTTTTATACGAAAGTGATGTTCTAAAAAAACAGTCTGAACAATTATTAGACCTAGCCAAAACAGCAGTAGAAAAATCCATTGAAGAAAATGAAGATATTGCGATTAATTATATAAATAAAAAACTGACCGAACTTAAAATAAACATTGAAGATTAGATAATAAAAGATATGCCAACGCCTAGCAGTCATACACATTGCCAAGTCGCTCAAAAGAGCCAGTGCACAGACCAAAACTTGTCAAAGAGTATGGCTGCCCAAACGCACGAGAAGATTGCCGACCCTGATAAAACAAAAATTAGTGCATAAAAAGAACGTAACTAACTGAAAATGAATAAAGCCCAGCACCTAACAAAGTATATAAAACATTTGGCGGATAGTGCTAATATTAAGGCTGTTACATTTAATAAAAATTGTAGCGGTTTGACTGGTTTGCTCTCCGAAATGCCAAACGTTTCATATACGTAGCCGTTATGCCCAATGGTAGAGAAGGTTGTTTTCTATAATGAAATCACGTAAATTGCAATAGAAGTAATATATTATCTTCGTATTCTTGAAATAATAGAAAAACATTGTAATGCCAATAGAAAAAATCGAATATCGAGATTTGCTCAATGAACTTATATCGCTAATTGAGAATGCAAAACAACAAGTTATTTCTCAAGCAAATAGTGCTTTGACTGTTTTGTTTTGGAGTGTTGGAAAACGAATTTTAAATCATAACCTACAAAATAAGAGAGGAGAATACGGAAAACAAATTGTCGTTACACTGTCACGAGAATTGGTTGAAAAATTCGGAAATAATTATGAAGAAAAAAATTTACGACGAATGATCCAATTTGCCGATAAATATTCTGATTTTGAAAATGTCGTTACACTGTCACGACATTTATCATGGTCTCATTTCCTTGCACTTATACCACTTAAGGATCAAAACACAAGAGATTTCTATGGAAATTTAGCATATAATAATTTATTTGGTGTAAGAGATTTAAGAGAGAAAATTAAACAAAAAGTTTTTGAAAGGACTGAAAATGCTAACCTTCAACTTCTCGAAAGTAAAAACATAGAAAAAGGTATTTTTAAAGACCCATATTTCCTTGACTTTTTGGGTTTGAAAGATGGTTATCTGGAAAATGATTTAGAATCTGCAATATTAAAAGAACTTGAATTATTCATTTTAGAACTAGGCAATGGTTTCACATTCGTAGAAAGACAAAAACGCATGATTATTGATGGCGATGACTACAATCTGGACTTGTTGTTTTATCATCGAAAATTAAAAAGACTGGTTGCTATTGAACTCAAAATAGACAAATTTAAAGCCAAATATAAAGGTCAGATGGAATTGTACTTGAAGTGGCTAGATAAATATGAAAAACAGGATGGAGAACAACCTCCAATAGGACTGATTTTATGTGCTGTTGCAAGCAAAGAACAGATAGAACTTCTTGAAATGCATAAAGACGGGATCATTGTAGCTGAGTATTGGACTGAATTACCGGCCAAGGAAATTTTAGAGGCAAAATTGCATGAAACATTAATTGAAGCTAGAGAAAGAATTGCAAGGAAACAATTGAGAGAATAAAACCACAGGGCATAACAAAAAATATAATGCATGCCGCAGTTTCATTTTCATAGAAAATGATTTGTAAATTTGAAAATACGAAAACCAAAGAAATGTAATGAATAAGATGCGGCACGCATCATATTCAAAACGTTATAGGGCATTTAAACCCAGCGCTTTCGTAAAAAATAAAAATATATGAAAACAAAAATATTATTAATAGCTTTATTGGTAATCCATTGCACAATACTTTCCCAGACAAAATACTCTAATACAGAAATAGATGAAATGATTAGTACATATTCGTTTTATATAGGGCAATTAAATACAGTCGATGAGATTATGACTAATCACCCAGAATATAAAATGAAAGCTAAAACAGCCCAAGACTTGTGGAACAGGAATTTTAAAAGTTCGGTTAATAATATTATTTCAGAATTAGAATTATATATAGGTGATAATTTCGAAAGTTTTAAGTCGGAGCTTCAGACAAAGCTTAATAATGTTGACTATTCTGATGTAACAAATGATGATATTGAATATACAATTAACTTAATTAATAATAGAGCTAATGGGGACATGCCTTCACCATTTTTAGAAACATTATTGTCTTTTAATCCAAGGTATCAAGCTAATCCTGAGAAAGAAATGATTGATGGTTTCTTTTTGGAGTTTTTTACCAATGAATCAGCAAAGTCAAAAGGACTTGACATTAAGCTTAAATATCCCAGAAGTTGGAAAGCAGAGAATGGAGATAGACCTCATGTAATACAGAAATTTACGAGTGACAATGGTCATGGTTTAGAAACCGCACTTATTATGATTATGGAATTAAAAGAAGGATATTCACAATCAGAAATTAATTACTTATTAACGGAAGAAGAAGTAAAAAAACAACTACCTGAAAATTCTAAAGTTATTGATATTGAGACAGACATTTTTGTAGGCAATGTTAAAGCAACATCAATTACATCATATCAAATTCAACAACAAATGGAATTTGAATTAGGTATTTTTAGTAAAACGTATTTATTATACTATGATAATTACCAAGTTGTATTAATGTTTTCATCAGGTTCTATTTCCGACCAATACGATGATATCTATAATCGATATCAAGCAAACGAAAAATTGTTCTGGAGAATTGCAAATAACCTAGTTATACTATCAAAATATTAAATAATAAATCAAAGCAAATGGAAGAGACTAGACAGATAATTGATTACGCCATTTGGGTTATAATTGTTGGATTGACCCTTGGTTTTTTTTCATACTTTTCAAAGAGGTATCAAAGTTTAGGACGGCTAATTGTATTTGTCCTTATCCCAACTTGGATAATAACAGCATTAGTAAAAGGACTTGAATATTTATATATTGACAATTCATACAACTTTTTGACATTATGGGAGTTCTCAATGCTTCTAGCTGAAACTTTACCAGTTCTTATTATTTTTGGAGGAATAACTTTCACCGTTAAATATCTAAAACAAAAGAGACAAAAAAACATTTGAATAAAAACGCCCTATAACAAAAAATATAATTCATGCCGCAGTTTCATTTTCATAGAAAATGATTTGTAATTTTGAAAATACGTGATACAAAGACACTTATTGAACACGATGCGGCACGCATCATATTCAAACCGTTAGGTGCAATTCATCACATCAGAGTAACCGATTAACTCCTCAAGCTAACAGAATGATTTAGTGCATTTTAAATTTTACTAAATTTACCGTTAGTCAGAATGGGATCAAACTTACAGAAAACC
>JAERTF010000002.1 GCA_016845105.1 Bacteroidota bacterium
AGTGGTAAGTTGGACAACTTTAGTTACTAAATTTGTGTCAATACTATACCAACCTTAATTATTATTGTTCTTATATAATAACCCTTTTAGATTCAACCAAAACAGCACAAAATGTATGTAGTACGATATTTTTTATTCATATTCTTTAGTCTTCTTTTTATTTGCAGTTATTCCCAAAATGAAGCAAATATTTGGTATTTTGGTAATCACGCTGGTTTGGATTTTAATTCGGGTTCACCCGTTGCATTAACCAACAGTGCAATGAATCAACATGAAGGCTGTGCAACCATATCCGATAGCAATGGTAATTTATTGTTTTATTCGAATGGAGTTGTAATATGGAATAGTATTCATGATACCATGGAAAATGGGTCAGGGCTTTTGGGTGGTGGATCTTCAACCCAGTCCTGCATTTTTGTACCAAAACCCGGTTCAGATATCATATACTATGTTTTTACCGTTCCAGAGGAATCACCGCTTACTGATTCCTTGCGTTATTCTATTATTGATATTAGCCAAAATGGTGGTTTAGGAAGTGTTATTGAGAAGAATATTTATCTACATTCACCTGTTACTGAAAGGGTAACTGCAGTAGGGCATTCAAATGGTCAGGATATTTGGGTGATCACCCATGAACGAGATAACGATGTCTTTTGCTCTTTTCTGGTTTCTGCCTCAGGAGTGAGTGATACTCCTGTAGTTAGTAGTGTTGGTGCAATACATAATTTGCCATCCAGTAATTATAGAGGATATTTAAAAGCATCTCCCAAAGCAAATTATATTGCATGTGCAATTCAAGGATTAGATCTAGTAGAAATATTTGATTTTGATAATAGCTTGGGGGAAGTATCTAACCCCATAACAATTGTTGGCTTCGACGTACCTTATGGGGTAGAGTTCTCTGAAGATGAATCAAGGTTTTATTTTTCGGAAGTTTGGCACACTTATCAGGTTGACCTTAATGCTGGGTCAACAACGGAAATAATTAACTCTACCACACAAATCTCAACCGAACCTAGTGGAACAGGTAGTAGAGTTGGAGCCTTGCAAATTGGTCCTGATCAAAAAATTTACCATACTTATATGAGTTGTAATAACCTGGATGTAATTGAATTTCCCAATGAGTTGGGTGCAGCATGTAATTTTCAGTTATCCGCAGTTTATCTTGACGGAAAAATGGGCAGGTTTGGTTTGCCCACTTTTATACAAAGCTTTTTCAATGTTGACATTACATACCAAAACGAGTGTTTGGGTGATTCAACTTTGTTTGAGTTAAACACCTCAGATCCTGTTCAATCTGTTACTTGGGATTTTGGTGATCCGACATCTGGAGCGAATAATTCCTCAACTTTGCTGCAACCCAGTCATATTTTTACAACATCTGGCACATTTGTGGTTACAGCTACCATGTTACTAACCGATGGTACCACTGAGATTTCTACTGTGGATGTTATTATATATGATTTCCCTACTGTAGATCTTGGAAATGATACAATAATATGTGTTACAGATGCAATTGCACTTGATGCAGGATCTGGTTTTGTAAGTTATTTATGGAGTACAGGCGATACATCCCGAATTATTAATGTAAATAATACAGGAACTTATGATGTTATTGCAAGTACCGATCATTGCTCATCATATGATACAATTGTTGTTACTGTCGTTGACGAGCCATATGCCTTTGCTGGTTCAAATGAATCCACATGTCAATATGAACAATTCGATTTTAATAATTCTGTACAAACTCCATTTGCAACAAATTATATTTCCTTGAAGTGGATTGGTGGTACCGGAACTTTTGACAATCCCACAGCAATAAAGCCTGTTTATACACCCGGGAATAATGAACTTGGCGATATAAGCCTGTCGCTTGTAGCATATAACATCATCGCTTGCTCAAATGATACATCAACAATGATACTTACCATTGATACTGTTCCTGCCGCTGATTTTACGACAATACCATCTTCATCAGTATGTATCGGTGAGTTAATATTATTTGAAGATATTAGTACTACGAATATTGTAAGCTGGTCATGGGACTTTGGTGATGGTAATAATTCCAATAATCAGAATCCCTCTCACTTATATGGTTCTGCCGGTAATTATAATGTTTCATTAATCGTAACAAATTCAACTGGTTGTATTGATACAATAAATCAATCACTAATTGTGAATCCACTACCTGTTGTTGATTATTCATATCTACCAAACGATTCATTATGTCTTAATGAACTAGTATCCTTTACTGATAATAGTACCTCAAATATACAAACATGGTCTTGGGATTTTGGAGATGGATTTACTTCAACCATCCAAAATCCAACACATAACTATATAACAATCGGTAGTTATGATGTAAAGCTAATTGTTGGTGATAATAATGCGTGTGTAGATTCATTATCCAACACTTTGACGATAAACGAACTTCCCAGTCCCGACTTTAATATTCTTCCGAACGACACAGTTTGTGCTGTTCAACCTCTCACATTTAGTGGTTTTGATAATGCTGGATCTACGATTATCGATTGGCAATGGGATTTCGGGGATGGAAACATAGGTTCTGGAAATAACCCGATTCATAACTACACTACACCAGGGGATTATACAGTTACTCTTAACGTTGAAAACAATAATAGTTGTACAGAAGTAGTAACTAAAACAGTCCATATAAGGTCACTTCCAGAATCAGATTTCACTATTTCACCAAATGACACAAGTTGTGTAGGAGAAATAATCAATATTGCTGCCACAAACATAAGTGGTGATATTATTGCCTGGAATTGGGAGTTTGGCGATGGTGGTGTTAACATAGGGCAGGATGTAACTCATACATATGTGGTTCCCACAAGTCAGAACTACAACATTTTATCAATATATCAGAATAACTACGGGTGTATTGATACCACATTACATCAGCGATATGTAAAAAAAGTTAACATCAATTTTAGTATAGCAGCAAACCCCACATGTCAGAATTTCCCTGTTATTTTTGAATCAACCGCCGACAAAGTTACTTTTACACCATATAATTGGACTTTTGGAGATGGGAGTGGAGATACTGGATTCAACGTTTCTCATAGTTATACAACTCCTGATACATTGGATGTAGAACTTGTAGTATGTTCAGAGCAGATAACTCAACAGTTGATAATAAACCCCACCTGCCTGGTAGATGCGGGTGGCCATCAACGAACCTGTCAGGATGTATATTTTAATTACGCAAACTCACCATCACCACCCACTGCCTCAGGTTATTCATCAATACAATGGTATACAAATGGATTGGGAACTTTTGATGATCCAACTTTGATTGCCCCTACTTATTTTCCTGATCCATCAGAAGGTGCAATACAAAATGACACTATCATTATGACAATGATAGGCTATGGAATTTCCCCATGTGCAAACGACACTTCCATTGCAGAACTAATTGTTATTCCCGGGGCTTATGCGTTTGCAGGAAGTGATGAAAACTCATGTTTTGGTGTTCCCTATGATTTTGCATTATCTGCTGATTCGGCATTTGCCACACATTATGCAACAATAAACTGGACGACTAGCGGAACAGGAAGTTTCGTTGATGCAACAGCAATGCAACCAATTTATATTCCAGGACTAACAGAAATAGGGCCTGTAACACTTACCATGGTAGCCTCAAATATTATTAATTGTGATTCTGTTGATGATATGATATTAACTATTAGGCCTACCTATGAAATCCCTGTAGATACTACAGTGTGTTATTATGATTCGGTATTTGCACAGGGAGCTTGGAGGTATAATTCAGGGATTTATTATGATACTCTCCCTTCAATGTACAACTGTGATAGTGTAATAATAACTAATCTCACAGTTAGACCAAAGATAGATAAGGGCTTTACTATCTCAACAGGTGATTCAATATGTTTGGGAGAATCTGCTCAATTTACTCAGACAGGATCAGCAATACTTAATAATTGGCATTGGGATTTTGGTGATGGAAATACTTCTTTAGATCAGAATCCATCACATACATATGCAATGTCAGGAATTTATGATATTATTTTCTCATATACTGATGGTAATGGGTGTAGTGATTCAACAACACAACAAGTCTTTGTTTTTGACCTTCCCGATGTTACTTTTACCACAAACATGACCAATGCTTGTGTTAATACACTAGTGGGGTTCAACGGTAGTAGTAACTCAAATATAGTAAGTTGGTACTGGGACTTTGGTGATGGACAAATTGGTATTGGACAGAATGTTTCCCATACTTATACTACATGGGGATTATTAACAATAACTTTAACAGTAACTGATATCAATGGATGTTCGGAATCAGCCTTTGGTGATATCACAATTGCTCAACCACCCGACGCAGATTTTACATATGGAATCGTTCTTTGTGATTCGTTGCAGTTTTCTGACCTGTCAACCAGCCCTCCGGGATACAATCTCGTTACCTGGCTTTGGAATTTCGGTGATGGAACTACTTCAGATCTTCAGAATCCAACGCACCAATACCCCAGCAACACCACCCCCGGAGGCGAAGTCTACAACGTAACCCTAACCGTAGTAGCCGACTCAAACGGCTTTATGTGCTCAGATAGCGTAGTACTACCAGTAATAGTACCTTCACTACCAGATATCTTCTTTACCTATATGCCCGATCCAACCTGTTTGGGCGACTCAACCTACTTCTATGGCGAGTCAGGCTTCTTTATAGAAACCTGGCACTGGGACTTTGACGATGGCAACTTCTCCAATGATCAATATGCCGCACATCAGTATGCAGC
>JAERTF010000003.1 GCA_016845105.1 Bacteroidota bacterium
CCATCATAAAAAGGATGTATACTTTCAAATTGGTAATGTATAATTGCCATTTTTACTAGCGGATCATAGTCACTTAATTTATAATCATTAATGAATTGTTCAAGATTTAACATTAATTCTAGAATAGTATCATAGTCTTGCGGAGGAGTATAAACGACTTCACCGGTTTTAGCATTTTTCAGAGCTGTTCCAGGTACTTTTCTAAATCCTGCATTATTCTTTTCTAATTCGGATTGGATTTCTATTATATCATTATTAGTCAGGATTTTGTTTTTTGAAATTAATTCAAATCCCAATTTCAGCGCTGATATATAATTCTGGACTTCTTTGGCATTTAATGATTTGAATCCATCAAGATTTAATTCTGCTTTATAAATATCATCGTGAGTAGTTATAATATTTTCAATTGCAGAGCTATCTTTTGCTTCTTGAAGTCCGAGAGTATTGATAAGGATATTCTCATTTGGAATACTTGAAACAATTCCCTTGAGTTCAGCTAATGCTCTGTGTGCTAAAGTCAATTTCTTGAGAATAGGTTTACTCTCGATATCTTTTCCTATTGGTAACTTTTTTAAATCTTCAGCTTTCATTATGTAAAGATAATTCAATTTTCTTTACAAAGTTAATTGGTGTGATAAGAAATATGCCTTTTCTTTACAATTAACTCAATATTTGATAAAAATTCATTGTTTATTTATCACGATAATTTGATGTGATGGAGTATTTTGGCTAACGGTTTGAATATGATGCGTGCCGCATTATGTTCAATAAGTGTTTAAGGTTTAAGTATTTTCAAATTTACTAAACCATTTTCTGTGAAAATGAAACTGCGGCATGCATTATATTTTTTGTTAGGCACAGTAATTCTTATTTCACAATTATTTTTCTTGTCAAAGTTTGTTTGTCTGTTTTCAATTGAAGTAAATAAATTCCAGTATTCACATTGTAAATTTGTATAGTATTCAATTCATTTCCATAAAGTTTGCCTTCTTGAACAATCTGTCCAATTGCTGATACGATTGAATATTCAACTAAACCATTTCCTTTGATTGATAGCAAATCTCCTTCATAAATAGGGTTTGGGAAAACTTCCACATTGCTATCAAAACTGAAACTTGGTATTGACAAAACTACATCAGAAAGCAATTGTGTTGTCCAGTTATAATGTCCGTTTATGTAACTCAAACCAGTTAAGGCTAAACTATTGTTTTCAAATACGTAGAGTGAGTAAATTGCATCATCCCCATTTTCGGCTCCATTGTAACGATAAATTCCATTTAGAACACCAGTAGTTGAGTCAATTTTCAATACTAAATAATCAGAATCAGTTCCTACGCCAAGTCTTTGACTGTGGCCACCAACATAAGCATTTCCGTTTTTTAATGTTATATAATTAGCAATATCGCCATTGTTGATTCCATATTCATATCTATTTTCCCAGATTAAATTACCTGTATTATCATATTTTACTGTTAATATGTCAGCATTCGTATAATTGGATGTTCCATATTCGTCACCGTAATGACGACCTGTAATGTATATATTTCCTTCAGGATCCTGAATTGTTGCTTTTATTTCATCACCACTATGGTTACTTGGAAGATTTGTTCCATAATACTCTGTCCAAAGTACTGTACCATTTAAGTTTGTTTCTGATATTCTATATTTTCCCCAGGCAGTGATTAATAGAGTTGTGTCAGAAGTCAATTGAACATTGTTTACCCCATTTTCAAGACCTGTGTTCAAATTAACAGTTACATTGCTACTTAAGTCAACTTTTACTAATCTATGACCACTTCCAAAAAGGTACGCAGTATTGTTATGAACAAAAATATCATAAGCGAACCAGCTAATTTCTGTGTCTGGATCAAATTCACGTTGCCATACCTGATTTCCATTCAAATTAAAAAGATACAAATATGAAAGTGTTACCGTATTATATGGTTCGAAGTAATCATATTCTTTGTAGGCTGTTACAAAAAAACAAGTGTCATTAGCTATTTCTAAAGAACGTGGCCTATATGATGTATCAGCAGGATTTGAAATTTGTTCAGCCCAAATTAAGGTTCCATCCATTGCATATTTTTGTAATACAATTTTTGATTTATAGGTTTCAAGCTGTTCTTTTTGAAGCAAGTAAATATGATTGAAAGAATCAAATTTATAATCAATCAAAGTGTTATTGAAAACAGAATCATTCCCATAGGTCTGAGTTGAAATGGTGTCACCATTAATATTGTATTTGACTATAAGAAGTCTTTGTCCTGTAGTGGTGTTTTTTCTCCCAATAACTTTTATAGTATCTGATTCTGTCTTAATTGTTGGATATTCAGAATAGTAGTTCGAAAGTCCTGTTGTAAAGTCTTCAGACCAAATAAGTGTTGATTGAGAATAAGTATTTGTAATAATTCCAATCATTGCTAAAATTAGTATCAGTATTTTCATTGATCGGTGGTTTTTATTGTGCCTAACGTTTTGAATATGATGCGTGCCGCATTATTTTCAATAAGTGTTCTTGGTTTCTATATCTTCAAATTTACTTTTAATTTTCTTAGGTTTACTTAACTGCGGCATGAATTATATTTGTTGTTAGCAGTAGTAATTTGTTTTACATATGAATTTATCTTTTCTAAAACTGTTTTCTGTCTGGTTAGGAATAAAACAACCATTAGAACAAGTCCCAAGTTAATTACTAACAAACCTTCTATAATTCTGGTATTTTCAGTATAATTCTGTATTTCGATTATACTAATTTTATTTTCTTGGGGATCAAGAATACTCGCCATAAAATTCCAAACAAAGTGATAAGATACCACAGACC
>JAERTF010000004.1 GCA_016845105.1 Bacteroidota bacterium
AAAAGCCTATGGACATCATATAATTTTTGACTGTCCGTATCTGGGTCGCCACATTTACTGTCTAATCGAAAGTCAAATTCAATATTAATTTCAATTTCATTCATTGGTTTGATTGGTGTCTCTTTAAGCTTGCAGCTAACGGTTTGTGTATGAGGCGTTGGGTATTGATATTATCAGTTTTCAATATGCAAACAAATTTCATTAGCGCAATTGTTTTTAATTTATTCCTTTACTGCCCAATGACTTATACATTTTGTTAGCAACTGGGCGTTTTTCTCTATGTCTGGCTGACAAGCTTATTGGTAATTTTGGATAGAGTGTAGGCATTGCGCGAATTACCAATGTGCTTGTTAGCTAAAATGTAAAAGTCTGGGTTAATTAATTAGAACCATCTTTTTCGTGTCAGTTCGTTTTCCATTTATTACTAATGAATAATAATATATGCCAACAGGTTGATCACTCACATCAAGAATAATATTATGCATTCCAGATCCCTTTGTAAATGATATGGTTCTTACAATTTCTCCAATATTATTAATTACGTTTATACTTCCTTGGCATTGATTAGTAAGATTGAAACTAATTGTTGTTGTATTTGAAAATGGATTTGGAATATTTTGAAGCAATATATTTTCATTATAGTCAATATCATTTATGTCCAATTGCTTCTTTTCAAATGGAAGAAGTGAAAGTAAGTGTTCCCGTTTTTCAATAAATTCAGTTTTTGACTTTGGTTTATATTCAGGCATTGAACCAACTATAGAGGCTCCTCTATTATTACTGTTTTCTATAAGAAAATATACATGACCAAGATCAATAATTGCAAAAATGCTATCGTCAGGAGTTAGTGGATTATTTATAATATCTTCGTAATGAGAAATTGCAGGTGTCCAATTTTCTAGTTCAACATCACATTTGTTTGCAAGAAAAACAGAAAGTACCTGTAAAATACTATCAGATTGAATTATTGTATTCGTATTGAAATATGTTTGTAGAGAGATGTAATCATTATCAACATACTTCTCAATAGTAAAAAGATCTTTCATAGAAGCACTTGCGTATTCTGATTCTGGATATTGAGATATTACTAGTTCAAAAGTACCTTTTGCTGTTACATAATCAGCACTATCATACTGAGATTTACCTGCTAAATAAAGTGTTTCTGCAGGGCCTGAAGCTGATTTGCTTGCACCTGGACACCATGTTGGATTTACTATGTAGCCTGATGGATATAGATCATCCAATGGATCAAAATTACTGCCCCAGCAATTATATCTAACGTCATTCAATGAACTTGGACCGCTATAATAAATAATTGGATCATATGGATTTCCAAGATTTGCAGAATCTTCAATAACATTGTAGTGAATATACCAAGGAAAACTACCTGAGGAAGCATATATTTCATAACTATCATTGTCTGAAATTTGTTGAGTTTCTTCTTTGGTTGTAGCTCCTGCATTTCCACAAATATCAGTATTACTATTGTTAAATAGCCTTATGCCACAATAATTGTTATAGATATGATTACCAGCTATTGACGATGTTGAATTAAAAGATAAAATTCCGGCGTTCTCACAATTGAATATCTCATTTTCAAATATATTTTGATTACCTGAAGCTCCTTCACCTGATTGCATTATTTGAATTCCATTAAAGTATCCATCAATAGTATTGGAGTCAATAAGAAAATTATTGTAGTTCCAAATATCGATTGCACCAACTTCCATTGCAGATGTAAATTCACAGTTATATACTGTTGCAGTAGTGTTTTCTTCAATGCTTCCCTGATTTTCCAGGTGAATCATGGAATTTGTAAAAATGGAGTTTGAAATATCGATATTACCACGATAAGAAAACACCTGACTACTATCTATGAAATTTGAATTATTAATAGTTAGGCTAACCCCTGAATTGTAGATTACACTATGATTAAGAGTAATACTATCGATTGATGTTTGATGAGTTTTCTTATTAATTTCTATCCCGGTATAATTAAATTCGACATTATTGCCAATATGGATTTCACCATCAATTATAATACTATTGAGGTTACCATTTATGGTTACATTTTTACCAATAATTAGAGTTGCACCATCATCTACAACAATGTTTGAACCATTTACTAGATCTACCAAAGCATTATCATGGAGTCTGAGTTGATTGCCATACGTAACATGTATTGTTTTTGAAACACCGATAATCCCACGATGCATTTGTGTAGAACCTATATCAGAAAATATTAATGTAGGATATTCTATAGATGTAGTTGAGCTAATATTACTAGAATCACTAAGTTGTGGATCGTCCCAATCCTCCAAATCAACTAATGATAAATCCATCATTCTACTGTCGTAAGTTCTTATCCAGCTAAATGCTTCACTCATAGAAGTAAAGCCATCTTCATTAGAGTCGGCATTACTTAAGGGAAAATCCATTGTGTCTGTTTGATAATAAACAGACTGGTTTCCTGGATCAATTCGTCTGATTGCATTAAATAAATGAAAGTCAAATTCACCATGATTGTATTGCAATGTATCGCTAGGATATCGATCAAACTCGTAAGCATCATACCTGTTACCTGGTAATGTATCGCCAGGGTAATCAATTCCATCATAGTAATGTCCGTCAATTCTGGTTGCTTTAAGAGAGTCAGGCACTGCCGTCATAATTATTGTATTTGTATCTTGCAAATACTGAATTGACCCACCAGATTTACATTGCTGCATAATAATTAACTTCTTGTGACAATTAATCGAATCAAGTTTCTCCGCAAAATCTGACCAATATAAATATCCTGATGATTCAAGTTCAAGCGGAAATAGGGTATACCCGCTTGAACCGCCGTGTCCAAAGAAATAGATAACAAGAAAATCATCTTCTTTTATTTGAGTGAAACCATTTGCACCTGTTGCTAACCCATAAAATAATGAATCAAAAGTTTCCCTATACGCTCTGTAATCAGTTATTTGTGCTAGATCATGATATTCAGCAGTATATCTTGAATTGTAATCTGGATACTCGAAATCGTGACCTTGATCGTAAAAGACATAAATATTTTCATCATCAAATCCTCTTTCATATAGCATTTCCCACATAAGATAAAGATCGTTCCAGAATTCAAAAGATAGATCATCAATATTAGTACTTGTCTGGTACATATTTATACTATCAGTAGTTCCAGAAGGGTTATAACGATTAACAATAACCGCATACTTTTCCTGAGCATTTATTACTAGTGATGCTATTATAATTGTAAATATTATGCATAATCTTTTCATGGCTTTTAGGTTAAATTAGTTAATAATTAATATCGCTTATAAATCACTTTATTTTCAATTGTTTTATCTTTTATTTGAAGCAAGAAAATATAGATTCCTGAATGAACATTTTGATCAAAAATATTTGTACCATTCCATTTAACAATATGCTTTCCTGAATCCAGATTTTTGTAGATCAATGTTTTTATAACCCTACCATTAATATCAATTATCTTAAGTGAAACAAATTCGGGTTCATTAATAGTAAATTCAATGTTCATGATATCTTTAAAGGGGTTGGGGTAATTTTTTAGATTAAAATATATTTCCGAACCTGAATATTTTGTTGATGTAATTAAATCTTGTCTCGTAAGAAAAACATCGCCTAAACCCGGAGATTCACTTTTTTTGTAGGCTAAGTAAAGCATATTGTCAAATATTTCAAGTTCAGGAGTGAAAATTACATTATCCGCAGAATCAATAACTGAACTTATCCAGCTTGTTCCAACTGGCTGGTGATAATAATACAGTTGCATGATATCAGAATAATTGTGAGTAATAGCAATATGTAATTTGTTTGATGTATCTGTTTTAATAGCTACTTTTCCTATTTCTGCTTGAGTAATAGTATCTGTATCAGCCCAGTTTTCGCCATTGTAAAAGGAATAGAACGCACCAAATTTACCCCAACACATACGGGGAAATCCATTTGTGTCAAGAGTAATACCTAAATCACGAACCTGATCTTTTTCAGGAAAATCATGTATCACTCCCCATTGTTCTGTTGAATAATGATACTTTAAATACATGGGGTATAGATTGTTATAGCCAGTTGTGTCATGATACCCAGCACAGTGTAAATTATTACTGTCATCAACAATAATTTCGTTTATTCCTGTTAACTCATCATTGTAAAAAGGACATATTACATCACTCCATGTTGTGTCTTCAAGATACTGATAATAGAATTCACCATAAAATGGGGCTCTCATAAACCAAAACACATACAATCGATCATTTTTATCGATAGCCAGTTGGGTAGATATACCTTCCGAAAAGATAATTGGCTCATTCCAACCAGTATTTTCTTTTTTAACCATACATGCGTAACTACCCCATGTTGCAGGGCTGTAGTCGTTTAAGTCATAGCCAACGTAAATATTGTTTTGTGAATCATGAACAATCTGAGGGCTAGTGCAAAAGTTTGTATCATTTTGTGAGATATTAACTATTTCTGTCCAGGTAAAGCCCTCATCATCTGAAAATGAGTAGTAAATAACGGAGTAGTTAGAATTGAATTTGAAATCCCAGACACAATGAATAACACCCTCATTATCAATTGTAAAATCACTATGTATTATAAACCCATTTGCATTCGAAACATTGATTGGAGGAGTCCAATTTTGGGCTATAGGCTTGTTAGTTAGTAAAAATATAAGAGCCACTAAACATAATGTATATCGCGATTTCATTTGTGGGTTTTGTATTGTTTGACTACAAAGTTAAAGTAATAATTACCAATTATCAAGTATTGAGATTTTGTTTTACTTAAGAAAAGTCTAATAACGAGTTGTTTAGTTTGAATTAATCTAAATTCTATAATATGAATCGTTAATCTAACGTATTTTCTGAGTGAAGGCAAAAATTTAAGCTGTTTTGGTTTTTAGAGTTTGATTCTTTGTGTTGGAGAAAAACTAAAAGTGCTTAAATGTGCGGTGGGTTTTCGCCTTGTTGCTAACGGTTTGAATATGATGCGTGCCGCATCTTATTCGATAAGTGTCTATATGTTAAGTATGTTCAAATTTACTAATCATTTTCTGTGAAAATGAAACTGCGGCATGCATTATATTTTTTGTTACCTGTAGTGCTTTCTTTGTTCTATGCTAATTCGAAATTGTCTTCATTCATGTCAATGCTAAATCTAATGTTAGTTTTCAATGCTCGAAATACTTTTAATATTGTTTCTATAGTCACATTTTTAGTGTTTCGTTCTAACTTTGAGATTTGAGCTTTCTGAACACCAATTAATTCACCAAGTTGCTCTTGAGTCAAATGGCGTTCTTTTCTGGCGCTCTTAATCATTTGTCCTAATATTTCAACTTTCAAATCAAATTCATATTTGTCTCTATCTGGAGTTCCAATTTCTCCCAGATGTTTATCTTTTAATTGATTGAGGGTCTTCGTTTTAAATTTTTCTTCTTTCATTATTTCCTAGTTTTGAAATTAAAGTAATCTACTCTTATTTTCTCTGCTTTTTCAATTTCAGATTTAGGTACTTTACTTACTTTTTTGACAATTCCATGAGTTGAAATAATCAAAGTGTCAGTTTTTCCAGTCTTATCCCAAAAAGCAAAAAGTCTGTATTGCAGTCCTTTAAATTTTGTTCTAAATTCCCAAATCTCTCCTTCCAATTTTTTGAAGAGTTTAGGATCATTTATCAGTTTTGCTTTGTCGATATTGTAAAAGATTTTATTTCTTGTTTTTGAATCCAATTTTTCAACAAATTCAATTGCTTGATCAAGGAATAACACTTCAAATCTTTCTTTCATATCAACATATTATAATGCAAATATACGACAATGTTTCTATATATGGAAACAAATATGAATTTTTATTGGTTTTCTGGGCATTACAGGTAACGGTTTGAATATGATGCGTGCCGCATCGTGTTCAATAAGTGTCTTTTTATCAAGTATTTTCAAATTTACAAAATCATTTTCTGTGAAAATGAAACTGCGGCATGCATTATATTTTTTGTTACCCAACGTAGTTTTTGTTTTTTAATGAGTTTATTTATTCTGCCTTTCTTTTAAATTCATTTTATTCTCTATGATCAATATGATAGTTTTCTAATAAAACCCATTGTCAACTTAGTTCCGAACACAACGTACACTATAACCACGTTCATTTAAACCTTCGGTTCGCTCCACCCTAGAATCTAAGTAGAACAAACTCCGTATCCACGCAAATGGACCAATATTGCTTGACGACCAGAAGTAAGCATTACTACCGATTTGTACGAAAGGATTAAATACTATCTGTCGATAGCCCCCTGGTAGAGCCGTGAAGCCGCTTGAATTGGTAGCACCAATATTGGGAGAGTCCCAATGTGTGGTTCCGGTTTCTTTTAACTTGCCACCCTCGTCTGTTCCTCTATATCCTGCGCTATCAGCTGCGGCCTGGCTCATGCCGAGCTGCATTTCCAAAGTTTTATACTCATCATCAGTGGGTATGTGCCAGCCCGTAGGACAGATGCCCTGTGTTCCTTCAGTGATTACGTATTGCATCATTTCGTTCCATTGGTACAGTCCACCGTAAGTATCACAATATGTTGGGCTGTTGTTGTAACAATACTTTTCAATTGTGGAGTTATCGTATTGGTTGCTGCTGCTGTTTACCATAGTCCCAATATTCAGGTTTTCTGCCATCCAGCATTGGCTGCCTATCAGTACTATGGAGTAGAATTGTCCATCTCGGGAATCGACAATGGAATCGCCACAGAATGGAATGACAGGTGTTATTGTTTCCGTACCAACTGCAATTTCTATCCAAAGAGAACTACAATCCCTGTAAGCGTATAACTTATTGTCATCCGTATTAAAAACTGTCAATCCGTTTGCAGGGCTTGTAATCCCCTCTATCTGTATTTGGGTCAGCCTGGGTATTAACATACCTTTATCAGAACTCTTTACGTCTAACATTGATGAAGGATCTGGGTCAGACCCATCGGTATTGATACTTACCTGGGCATTTGCAGTATAACTTAAACTTATTGCCGTTGCCACGATAATTGCAATCATATTTTTAAACTTTTTCATCTGTTTATATTTTATTTTTTATTCGTCAGATGGAACTCACCAATCAAGTTATCCCCCTGTGTGAGAACGATTTCTCATGGCTCGTTTCATGCTTTAAAAATTGGATATAAAAATTTATTTACTTTTTAACGAGTTTATTTATTCCGCCTATCATTAAATTCGATTTATTCTCAAAAGTCTATAAGACAGGTTTCTAATAATACACATTGTCAACTTAGTAGCGTAAACAACGCACACTGAAACCAGTATAGTGCGAGTATTGCCACCGGGATATCTGTGCGCCATCATAAATCAATTCTCGGCACCAAAAATTACCCACCCCAGCCAATGTTGTTGTCCAGAAGAAGGTATGACTTCCTCCATGGAGGAACGTACCACCACCACCATTGAGGCCTGCGGGTAGTGCTGTGAAACCACTTGAATTGGTAGCACCAGTATTGGGTGAGTCCCAATGTGTGGTTCCGGTTTCTTTTAACTTGCCCCCTTCATCTGTGCCACGCCACATCCAAGCATCGGCTTGCGCTTGGCTCATACCAAGATACATTTCCATTATTTTCCACTCTTCATCAGTTGGCAGATGCCAGCCTGCAGGGCAAATACCCGTTGTACCATCTGTTGTAACATACTGCATCATTTCGTTCCATAGGTATAAGCCACCATAAATATTGCAATTGTTTGTATTATCGTCATAACAGTATTTTTCAATTATGGAGTTATCAGTTTGGGTAAGGCTTCCGGGAATATATGTGCCAATATTCAGGTTTTCTGCCATCCAGCATTGGTTTCCTATTTGTATAGTGGTATAGTTTTTGCCGTCTCGGGCGTCAACAAGGGTTTCGCCACATGTAAATGGATCGTTAGGTGTAATTGTCCCCGTACCATCTGCAATTTCTACCCAAACCGAACTATTATCCCTGTACACATACAACCTACAGTCATTTGTATTATAAACTGTCAATCCATTTGCAGGGCTTGTTATAGCCTCAATCTGTGTTTGGGTCATTCGAGGTATCAAGATACCCTTAATAGAACTCTTTACGTCTAACATTGATGAAGGATCTGGGTCAGACCCATCGGTATTGATACTTACCTGGGCATTTGCAGTATAACTTAAACTTATTGCCGTTGCCACGATAATTGCAATCATATTTATAAACTTTTTCATACTTTTAAAAAATAAAATTGGACATAAAACTGTTTTTGTTATTTTAAAATTTAATCTTTTCATTAATGTTCTTCTCTATTCCAACTAACGTCAAAATTAGTTACTGAATATCCGTTAATTAATAATTCGATTTTTTCCAAATTTAATAAATATATCTAACATTTTTCTTTTTGATGTTAGCGGAAATATTCATCGGTATTTCTATCGAAGGCTATGTTGGGTAACGGTGAGTATATGGTTTTGTGGCGGTTTCTGGATCACAAATCTTTCAACTTACACCGATGGTTATTTATTGTTAAAATGTTCATATTTAGCACTTAACCCGCCATAAACTATATACATTGTTAGCGGTTCGTGCTTTGTTTTCTTAAATCAACCATGTTTTCCCTGTCATGTCAAAACTATTTTTAAGAAAATTTAAAGCCTTATTGAACTCTTCAGAAATTGTCATTCCAATATAAAAAGTTGCTCTCGAAAGACCAACATAAATATATTTTAATAAAAGGTCATTTGGAAGATTCTGTTTTTGAAGGTCATCTATATTATGAAAGAAAACTGCTTCAAATTCAAGTCCTTTTATTTTGTCAATAGAAAAGACACGTACTGTGTTTTTATCTCCCAGTACTTCACCATTTCTGCTTGCTTTAACAAGAATGCCCACATCAGCAAGCAAGTCTAAATTACCAAGTTTATTTGCGAAATTTTCAAGTTGGTTTTCCTCTGGAAGAAAGATTGCGATTGAAGGAATAGAATCTCCATATGCTTTATAAATTTCAATGATTCTTTCCGATATCCAATCAAGTTTCTCATCTTCTGATGGAGAAATCAACATTAGTGGTTTTGGTTCTGCTGTATCTTTTTCGATGTATGATTTATAATTTGCCTTATTACCTGTTGATTTTTCATAAATTATTTGAGCCAAAGCGAGAAGTGTTGGACTTTGCCTATAAGATAGTTCCAAATCTTTCGTTTCAATGTTTGTTACAGTTTCGGAAAAGTCATTCCATGAGTTTAAACCAGCAGAAGTCATACGCTGCATAATATCCCCTGATAAAGTTACCGATGAAAGTTCTGGATGTTTAAAACTACTAATTGCTAATAAATCAATAATTGAAAAGTCAGTTGCTTCATCTATTCCGATAACAGGTTTTGCATGGTTCTTAAATCCATTAACAAAAGGATGATTGATAATGTTATATTGCCTTTTAAACGATGTGCCAAGTTTTGCACTAATATTGTTTGTGAAATTTATTAAAAGTGCTTGCTCATCTGAATGTATCCTGCTATTTCTGTCTTTTTTTACTAATTCTTCCAGAATCGAAATATCCCAATGTTTAGACTTTTCTGTAAACTGTTTTCTTCGGAATTTTTTATATATCATTGGAATTTCTCTGAACATATTTGCTGCAATACCTTTAGTAATTCGTTCAAAATATTTTTTAAAAAATGCAGTTTGTCCCAACTGCTCATATTCTGCTTGATGTTCAATTTCTGGGATTAGTTGAAGTAATTCTTTGTCCCTTTTGTTAAATCGTGTATTTTTATCATACAAACTCAGAGCCTGCTTCCTACATAATGATTTTAGTTTAGTGAAAAGTTCCCTTTCAAAATCAAAAATTGATTCTCCTTCTTTTTCATCAAAATTTTCTAATTCAATTTCAGTTGCATCGTCATCGTCTTCCTCAGTATTTTGTAAATCTGATTTCCACTCAATCAAAATATCAGAAAGGGCTTTTGCCCTTTCTGATTCTTTAACTATTAATACTTGTATCCTTGATGCAACTTTCTTTATCAATACGGAATATTCACTAGAAATCTCATCTGATTCATTTTTATAGGTTTCATTTAAGTTCAAGAACAAGCGTATTAGGGATTCAATATTTGTTATCTTACTTTTTTCATTTAGATATTTCTGAATAGACAAACCAGTGTTTTTCCATTTGAAAGATTTTATTTCTATTTCTGTTATCTTTTTAATTTTATCTTTCTGAAAATTGATATAGAATGTGTTCAATTCTTTAATAATACTTTTAATGTGTTTTGAACTGTTCACAAAAAGATTTTTATCTCTTGATTTGTTGTAGATTAAAAAGGGTCTCTTGTTTTCAGTAACAAAACGATAAACTCGAATTAATTCATTTTTATGCAATGACCAAACTTTAACTCTTTCACTATCTGCAGATAATTCTTCCATTTTCATGCTGTTTCTCAAGAATAATGCAAGTAGTTCATTTGGAGAATAAAAAACCCAACTCGTGTTTTGATTAAATAAAATTGTTTTTTGTGATTGGGTTAAAGTTGTAAATTCTTCAATTGATGGTGATATTAGAAATTTTATTCTCTGAATGAGTGAAGTAGTTTTTCCAGTACCTGGTCCACCATTAATTATTAAAAAACCATCAAAAATTTTTGAGCGTTTAATTGATTCCTGAATTGGGTCAAGAATTGGTTGGTATCGTAATTCTGCATATTTACGTATGAAACTTTGAGACTTTTCAAGATAAGATTTCTTTTCAGCTTCCTTTTTATCAATACGATTAATTAATTGTTCTGCTTCTTTTGAGGTCGCTTTTTCTAGTTTCTCTTTTTCTAAATCAATTTCAACTTGTAGAGATAGAATTTTAGCAATATTCTGGAAAGAATGTACTTTGCCATCACCTGCAATTTTGATAATAATATCTGTAGCATACTCTCCATCATATAAACTTGGTGTATAACTAGCTCTATTAAAAATTTCAATTTCAATTTCTCCATTGGGAGTTTGATACTTATGCCTCCCTTCATGGTTTTGGATGAATAATCCTCCCAATTTGGAATCTCTAGGAACCGGGAAACCATCTTCTTTGTAGGTCTCTCTTTTTGTGTATCCAGTTTCAGGAATTATATTTCCGCTGATGTCTCTTTGAAATTGAACACTTGTCGCTTGTTTATTAATTAGCCAAAACTGTTTTTCTTCATTATGGTACAGGGTCAATGTTCGACCAACAGCATTATTTGTTGCTTCGATAGAAATTTCTAATTCTCTATGTCGCTTAATGCTTTTAGCTATGTCTTCAATTTGTTCTTTCATTGATAATCAATTTTATTTTATTCAATTTGGTTACTGTCGGAGTGATTTCTCAGCATGACCGCTAACGGTCTAGTGTATGAGGCGTTGGGCATTTCGAAGCACTTCACTGTCAAACCGCTGGTATGTTTATTAAAAGTTCTCATTTTTAATTTAACCACCTGCTGCCCAATGATTTATACACTTTGTTATGCCCTGTGATTTGTTCTTCCAGCCTGTCTTTCAGTGGGTTGGCAAGACATACTCTTTTGCAATTTCTGGTCTGAGCGTTGGCTTGTGCGAATTGCAAATGTGTATGGCTTTTGGGCTGGCATTTAGAGCTCATTGTAAAATCCATATTTTTTGTCTATTAATAATGCTCTGTCTAAATAACTATTAAATTCTTCACACGAAGTTTCAGGTAGTAAACTACATGAATAACAAGCGGCAAGATTCAAACCTCCGATTCCTTGTCCTTCAGAATTATAGCAAATTGGGTCGGAGGCACAGTCTTTAGCTCTTGCTAATGCAGATTCCAATATTTTAATAAATCTTTCAGGATTTGATTGTGAAACTAACCCGCCAAAACTACCTTCTGCACCTGCCATCGTGTAGATTAAAACACCTTGCATATCATCTTCATTTACATAAAGTCTCTCTGAAATGGAAGACGCTGAATAGCCAGTTAAAAACTCCAATTCTTTGATTAATATATGCGAGAATGTATGAATAAAGATGAACTTAGATAGGTAGTTTAAATTAGAAAACATTTTTGTTTTTTCTTCTGATGCTCGATATTCTGAATTTTCTCCGTTGTTTCGTATTGTCTCAATTCTTTTTACAAAATCCTTATTCAAAGATTGTTCATTATACCAATCTGTAATTTTATCCAAATCAAAGTCGATGAATATTCCTTCTCCAAAACTTTCAATGCCAGGTAATAATTTTGTTGCATTACCTTTTGATGATGTGTATTTTGCTTTAACTGCTTCTTTGCTTACTCTAATAAAATCGTCCATTGAATTGTCTGCAAATAAATCTTTGTCGATAGGTTCTTGACGACTAAATCCAGTTTGAACTGAAGTTAATTTTAAGCGGTCTATTTTTAATAGTTTTTTTATACCGAAGTTGCCAAGTAGTTCAGAAGTTTCTTGCTCAAAAACAAGGTCTTTGTCGTCAGGGCTTTTATTAGTTATTAGGTAATTGTATTCTTTCAAACGATAATCAACTTCCTTAATAAAATCTTGTTTCTCTGGATTAACTATCTCGTTTATTTCACTTATTGAAAGTTTAATATTCCCTGTATTAATCTTTTCTTGAATTTTTTCAACTGATAATTCAGCATCATGATAAAGCGTTTTAATTTTCTCCTTTATTTCCTTTTTTATTACTAAAGTTGGCAGATACAGACTATTTGTAATAAGAGGATAATAAACACTGTTACTTGTTCTAATTACAGGTTTAAAAAAGATTTTTTGCTCGCGCCCTTTAATATCTAAAACAGGATTTCCTTCATTATCTGAAATAATTTTAATTTCTCCATTTTTATCAAAATCAGGAACTCTCAAACCTAAAAGACCAGCAAGTGAAACTTGCTTCCCTTTTGTTTTGCAGTCAGGATTTTTGCATTGTATTCTAACTCCAGAAAAATCAGAAAATGTATCTGAACGCAAATATTTCAAATCTTGTTTATTGCAACAAGCTTTATTAAAAACAATTTTTTGCTGACCATTTTCATCTTTTTCACGAGATAAATTTGTCCAGTAATTCCACGGTAAATCTTTAATGTTCCCATTTGGAGCAATAAGTATAAATCGAACTTGTTCCAAAGGATAATACTTCCTTTTCTCCTTGTTTTTCTTTGCTGTCTGATAACATTTATAGCATTTAGGAGGTGTAAACGAATCATTTATTTTATTGATTTCTTTACTGTGAAAAACATTTTTCCAACCCTTGTACCAATCATCGATATGTTTAAAACTATTGCACTTGCTGCAATACATCCACTTAGGAAAGTATTCGGCATCAATTATATGGTCTTTTAGTTTTGGTAGTGATGTATTATAAAAAGCAGAATAATTGACGGGAACTTTTACAATTTGGTTTAATTCTGGAAAGTAAAATTTTAGGCGATTTAATAAACGGTCATCGTTTATATTTTCATTTTCCTGAACTTCTATTTTTCCTTTTTCAATTAAGTAAAAGTATTTCCATTTATCAAAGTCCTTAATTATTAGTGCACCTTCAACAGTTTCTATGATTGAACCAACACCACCATAAGAACTTATCAATTTTCTGGTTTGTAATTCTGTATATTTAGCCATTTCTTCTAATTTTTGGTAATCCAACTTTGATAAAGGAGTTTGTGTCAATTTCTCTCATCGATTGCATAACAGACCATAAATCATCTTTATCAAAGCTCTTTTCAGCAGGTTTCACAAGCAATCCAATTTCAGTTTTGTTTGCTTCGTAATTTTTTAATTCATGGTTTTCAATTTGTTCCAGCCAATCATCCGATAAATCGTCTAATCTTCGCTCAAATTGAGCAAGAATTTTTGAATTATCTGAAAAGCGGTTTCTTATTTCAGTTCTCAATCCATCTAACATTTCTGGTTGAAAATATTGAGCTGAATTATTTGAAGCCATTCCTGGAACTTTATGTCTGATATATGTAATCATAATACTTGTAAGCATCTTTTCAAGGGTGTTTTCAGTAAATGGCGTTAAACTCACAGGTTCCACACTTTTGTAAAATGCTTGATGAAATGGGATAAAATGCTCAAAATGTGATTTGTCTCTGGCTCTGTTTGCATCCAATAAATCGATAACCAAACCTTTATACTTTCGTCCAACTCTACTTGATGCTTGAATATACTCTGCTATATTTCTTGGCTGACCATTTATAAGCATTATATTAAATCGGTCAATATCAATACCTACTGAAATCATATTTGTAGCCAGCACCAAATCAATGATGTCAGATAAAAATGTATTTCCGTTTTTATCAGTTTTTATTGAATTTTCATTAAAAGTATTTTCTTCAAGGCGTTTTAAAGTTTGTTTAATTTTTGAACTATCAATTCTGCTTGTAAGTTCTTCATCTCGATTATACAAATAGGCATGATTGAATTTATCAAATGGACTATCCCCATACAACTTGTTTTGTAAAGTTGAAGTGAATGTTGAAATTTCATCGCCAACTTTATTATGTATTTTGCCTACATCCTTTAAACTATTATAGTACGATACAATTGTCCAATATTTGTCAAATGTTTTGTAGTCGTTAGTCCCTTTCTGGACAAGTTTTTTATAAGCTTCTAATCGTGCGACAAATAAATTCGCAATCATTTGTAGCTGAGTATCTATTGTTGATTTGCCCGTTGGGATAAAACCTAAATATCTTCTCTTACTTTCTGTTTTTGAAACTTTTGCAAAAAAGCTATCATTATAACTTAATCCAGAAGGAGGGAAAATATTTACTTTCCTGTTGATTCCATACAAAGCTTTGATTTGTTCGTTTGTATTCCGTGTTGTGGCAGTTGAAGAAATTATTTTGGGTTTACGCTCATCTTTAGTGCAAAGAATTTCAATGACGCTTTCAAAAATTCCTGTTATTGAACCCAAAGGACCAGTCAATAAGTGTAATTCATCTTGAATAATTAAATCAGGTGGTAACTTATCATCATCCAAGGAATTGAAAAAGTGGTGTCCATTTGCTTTCCATGCTAACATTGCGAATTTGTCCACTGTTCCAAAAAGTAAAGTTGGCGGTGCTTCATAAAGCATTTCATCAACCACTTGAATAGGAAGTTCGTTATGAAAATTGCAATTCTTGTTCAAGCATTTGATTTTAAACTCAGCATTATTATTTCTTCCAATTATTTTAAAACCATAATCCCAATTACCAAATTCGTTTTTGGTAATTAATTTGGTTCCACACCAAGGACAAGAACTAATTTGAAAAACATTTTTGCTTTCAGGATTTCCATTTTTCTTATTACATTCTTCGTTGATTTCTTCAACCTTTTCTTCTGCTTCTTTTAAGCTGTTTGGAGTTGACGACATTCCAACCCACATTCCAATATTTATTGGAGATTGCCTTAATTCACTTGCAAAATGACTTCGTAAAAACTCTAATGCTACAATTAATCTTGCAGCTCTTTCAAATTGCTGTGCGGTAAGAAGTCTTAAAGTATATCGCATTATTACCGATGTTCCTTCAAAACCTGTTTCATTTATTAATCTGCGATAAATTATTGTAAATGCTGCAACAGCGAGATATGCTTCTGTTTTACCACCACCTGTAGGAAACCAAATTAAATCGACAATTTTATTTCTGGAATCAGAATTTAATTCTGTTATACTATCAATATTTAGTAAAAGGAAAGCTAATTGAAATGGTCGGTATTTCGGTCTATTAAAAGGAAGTTTTGAAAAATCATAGTTCTTGAAATATCCAATATCTTTGTAATTGATTTCAGAATTAGAATCATTTAATTCCTTCTCTTTTCCTGAGAAATCATTATCATTCGAAATGATAATTTGTATTAGCATTGCTGAATTTGCTAATTGAAACGCTCTGAATACTTTATCTGATTGCAATAGATTGATATTCGATTTTAACCGTTTAAAGTTGTAGTCTAAATCTTTAAAGATTGTTTTTTCAATTGCCCGATTTGCAGATGGTTTTTTCTTTTGCTCTGCAATCCACAATCCATATAAGTCAACAAAAGATTTTAATTGCTCAATTATTTGCGATTGGTTTTTATCAGAAAAATGGGATAAACTATAAATATCTAAACTCTCATTTAATGAAAGAAAGTCATTTGGATTATCTTTAAAATCGTCTTTTGAAAAACTGTTTTTTGTGTCTTTTACATCATATTGCGGCAAGAAAGTAGTTTGGATGGATTCTACTGTTTTGTTCCAGTTAACTGAGCAATTATGTCCAATACCATAACTGAATTTATCTTTGTATAGATAATTCAGTATTTCAGCTTCACTATCTAATGGGTTTAACTCTATGTATGATTTATACGGTTCTAGTTCTTTGGCAGAAACTTTAATTTCAGCTTGGAAAATAGATTTTGCATTTAAACGCTCATTAGCGTTGGAGAATTTGTTTGCTGGATGTTTATCTGACGTATTTACTAATTGAATCTTAACATAAATATTCTCTGGATTTTTAGAGAAACTGTAAGTTCTGACCGTATAAGATGCTCGTACTGAATTATCTTTGCTTTTTGTAAGACTTTCTTCAAATATTGTTTCTGGGTTTACTATTTCAGATACCGAAATTGTTTTTTTAACAACCACTTCTTTTCTTTTCCACGTTCTGCCTAAAAGCTTCTCAAAATAATGGAATCTGTATTTTAGAGGACTATCTTTAAATTCATCTGATTTTTTAAATTCATCAAAACTTGCAAATTCTTCAGTCCTTGGCTGCCTGCTTTTACCCTTCAATTTTCTTTTCAATACCATGTAGCCATCATCAAAACTGATAATTTCTTTAAATGGGAATGATGGATGATTGATGAACTCATCAAAATCTTCTTTGGAGATTTTAATCTTAATGTCAGTATTTATTTGAGAATACAATCCAAAACAAAATTCAACATCAAGTTCTTTTACATCTTTGTCAACACAAAAGGTTAAACCAATATTTGAAGGGAAGAAAGTGTTTTGGGATACCTTAATCTCATCATCTTCATTTGGCTCTTTCCTTTTATTATCATTGCCGCTTTCATTTGGACTAATTTCCGGATTGTCAGCTTCTGATTCAAGTGCTTGATTTTCTTCAACATCAGTCTCATTATTTAGTTCTGCATCTGCTTTTTCATCGAATGTTTTGACTTTCTCTCTTTCGGGGAAAAGCACACCTGTGTAATACCTTTGCAGAGGATAATCTGCAATTATTTCTTCATTAATATCTTTTTCGGAAACGAAAATATCAGAACCAGGTCCCAAAAGACCTTTTTTAATTCGTGCCTGAAAAATATCTCTTGCTATACTGTCGTGACTATTGCTCATTATCAATCACTTTTATTGTTTTAATAATTCTTTCTTTGGCATTTTGGCCAACGAATTGTTGAATTTGTTTTTCTGAAAATCGCATTAATAATTTCCCTTTTTTCTTATTCTGAATATAATCGGAGATTTCGGAACTAAACCTTCTGCCTAATGATTTCATAATTCGATTATAACCAAGCCTATATTTTAAAATATCATTGAAGTTATCATTCAGAATCTCTGAATTGATAGATTTTTTCAGAACAGACAAATCTTTTTTATTTTGAGGAAACTTTATGTGACTTTTAGAATTCGTCCAATTTCTCAATGTAAACTCATTTGTAATTGATAATCCATTTTCGACAAGACTTTTATGTAAGTCGGTCAACGAATTAAATTCTTTGAAGTACTTGTTTAATTCGCATTTCCATAATCTTGAAAACTCTTCGATTCTTGTAAATTCTCCATCTGTATCATATTCTAGTGCAACTTGATAAAGTTCTTCTTTTGATGAATTATCATAAACCCGAATTTTGTCTCCAATTGTTAGGTTTTTAACTTTCTCAAAACGTTCTTTTTGATTGATTTTTAAGAGGACAGTTTTGTTTTCATCTAACTCCAAAATATCAGGGTCATTTTCAAATGTTATTTCTTTTACAATATTTGAACAATTCACATCCGAATAATCAGGATTTATTTTGGCTTTATCATCTTGCTCAAATAATCTTGAGATTAAATCGGAAATATTTTCAATTTTTTCAGTTTCCTTAAATGAGATACCAGATATTGCAGTTCTGTCCGATTTTTTTATTTCAAAATAAGTTTCTCTTCTTAATTTGTTTAAGCTGCCATCGAAATGCTCTTTTTCCTGAGGATATAATATTATGCTTATTTTATTCGGATTGTATATCATTGATTTTAAATGGTTGTATCCAAAAAAGCCCAAGAAAACGATTGTTTTATTTGTTGAATTAAGTGACTGAAAATCCTTATATGAAATTACATTTCTAATTACATCCTTATTTACTTCTTCATCCCAAATACCCAAATATTCTTTTGGTGCAACTAAATAGTCGATTCTATAAAATTCCTGTAGCTTTTCAAATTTTGCTTGGCTGCATTTTTTACATGTAACTAAGTTGCTGAAAGCTTTTAGTATTTCATCCCATATTTCTTCGTAATCGTATTCGTCAATTTCATAAAATGCAGTTTCAACAATATCTTGCCCTTCTTTTTCAAAATAGACCAAGCTATTATCAAGTTGAGTAATTAATCTGCTTTCATTTGAAGGAATTATAATCGGAAATAGGTTTCTAACAAATTTGTATAGTTCTTTTAAGCCAATTCCATATTCATTTTCTATTTGAGCTAATAAGGAATCGAAATTTTGCAGATGATTTGAAAACTCATCATTCTCAACTTCAATTTTATTTATTGGGTATGTTGTAAAATAATTGAAGAAATCTAATTCCGGCAAAGTCCATTTCCACTTTAATAGGTTTGGAATAGAATTTTCAGACATATCAGAACTTCCAATCAACAAGCAATTTTCAATTTTTTTGTTGTTTAAATCTTCTGATATTTCTCGATGATGGTCTTTGTATTTATTGGAACCAATAATAGTTATGTTTCGCACTTTTATTCCTTTGTCCAGAATATGTTTTCGTGCAGTTTCATAATCATTAACCATAAATATCATTGAGTCCATTGGCAAATTATCAGTCTTTTTCCCTGATTTTGCAATATATTGGAAAGGAAATGCTTTATGGATACTTCGATTCTCAAGAGTGTGTTGTTTTAGTTCATTTACAATACTTTTATCAGTAACAATTACAGATTTATACTTGAATTTTGATGGTAAATTGAGGTATTTCTTTTGACTTTCAATATTTAGAATATCCGAGAAAAATTCCTTGTAAATATCAAATTTAAGTTTCGCTCGTCTAGCGTTAAAATCTGCGGTTGTTATCGTGTATCGCTTTATTTGATTGAAATTTGGATATTTAAAAATACAATTGCCACCTTTGATTGTGAATCCTTTTTCAGTTTTTTTAATAATTTCATATCTATTTCCGTCTTCTTGCAAAATATCGCCAACTTCATAACTTGTCGAATCGTCAATATAATTATCAATGAAATTATATAGAGCAAGTGTGAAAATTGCAGGAACGTAAAACTGAGACTTAGTTTCTTTATCAGGAACGTAAATAAGAGTATTCTTCTGTTTTTTATTTTCCTTGATAGTTTGATAAATCAGATAAGAATTTATTGTTTCAAAATTATCTAAGTCTAACTTGTCAATTTGGAAATGTGATTTTAATTTCCGTTCGGCAAATTCTTTTAGAATTTCAATATATTTCTTTACATCTTTCATAATTGGCGATGTAATTTCTTGTCTGCGAGCGTTGGCAAGAAATAGCTCTTTTGGTTTTTATGGGTCGGGGTTTTTGTGTGTTGGCAAAAACCAAATGTGCTATTTGTGCGGTAGGCTTTCATTTTGGTTATTTTTCAGTTTATCAGTTGGGTTTGTCGTCTTTTTTATCATTGGGCATAACG
>JAERTF010000005.1 GCA_016845105.1 Bacteroidota bacterium
GTGTTCTTACTAATGGGTATTCTAACACTGGGCATTATTCCAAAGGTATTGGTCTTTAATACTCCCTTGCCGGCTAAACTCTGGTTGGCAATGATGCCTATCCCCCCTGCTCCGGGTAAACTCCTCTCGGCTACATCTGCACTAAAACTATATGTATGATAGTCGCCAGATAAGCCTGTCCACTGACGGCGATAGTTTAATCGGGATTTTAAACCCATTGTTAATCCTACATTGGCAGGATTGTAATACGTGGGATTGTTGTAATACTGGGAGAAATCCATGTCCTGGGACATAAGTTTACTCATGGGTAGTATCATCAACATTACCAATACTAATATTGCTGCCTTTTGCATAGGTGTTGAGGTTCCCTCCTTCGAATTCGCTACGGCGGGCAGGGAGGTTGAGATTGAGATTGTATTAGTTGTCTTGGTTTTCATTTTCGTCCTCCTTTCTTTATCTTATTAGTGTTATTGTTCCGCCAGTACTATTATTCCCATCACCGTTATTTGATCCCATCCATTGTTTGCCATTTTCAAATACTGCAGATATGCGCCATATATAGCTGCCGGTTGGTAGTTCTTCTCCTTTGTAAGTGCCATCCCAACCCTCAGATGGTGAACCATTAACTAACTCGGAACTTTCAAAAACAAGGTTTCCCCATGCACTATAAACTTCTAGCTTATAACTTTTTAAATTAACACCTATTGGTTTGAAAATTCTAAGTTCAGAATTTACATTTGAAGGCACAAAGGCATTTGGAACAAACAAATTAGTAAAGAGCATGTCATAGACCTTGTATAGCGTGTCTGGGCATCCATAGTCATTATAGCTTACTAACATAATATTATAGTTACCATCCTCGTTAAAAACATGCATCGGATTATCCTCTGTACTAACTTCTCCATAATCATAATTGAAATCCCAAAAATAACTACTTGCATTTTCACTTTGATTATCAAGGTATATCTGGCCCTGTTTTACTGTATCAACAATAATAAAATCTGAAGTGGGAACAGGAAAAATATCCACAACATGGCTTATGGAGTCGTTGCAAAGATGACCATCTACTATGCTTAAAAATACTTTATGGACGCCAATGTTATCATAAATATAAACCGGGTTTTTTACATTCGATGTATCTCCCTGCGTTTGATCATAATCAAAATTCCAAAAATATCTTTCAATGGCAGAACTATCTCCAACTGACTCATCAATGAAATAAGTATAATATCCTTTGCACGTTTCAGTTGCTGTGAAATCAGCGATAGGCGGTTTATATATTTCCACTATTTCTTTGATGCTATCGCGACAATCAAATTTGTTCATCACTTTTAATTCTGTTTCGTACCTATTGAAAGTTGGGAATAGATAAACAGGATTCTTATTAGAAGATGTATCATTAGGATTGCTTTCATCTCCAAAATCCCAAAACCAATTTGTTAATGGTTCACCAAATAGAACAGTTGCATCCATATACTTGGTAATTTCACCCAAGCAATTGTCATTTACATTCATTTTTGCCAGAGGTGTTGGATTAACAGTTAGGCTCATTAAAGCAGTATCACTAAATATCCCACTCTCCATTACAGATTCAACAATTAGTTGTACTTTATAATTACCGGCATTTTCATAGGCATGAAAGACAGAGTCTTGGAATATATTATAATCATACATTTCACCGTCACCAAAGTTCCAATACCAATGTGTTATTGATCCATTATTACTAGCCAATGACGAAGAATCTATCATAAACAGCATATGCCGTGCACACGATATTTCCTGAAGACTAAAGTTAGCAACTATACACGGCTCTACAAAAACATTTTGATAGGACGAATCCACACAACCATTTGAGTTAGTTACTATTAGCTTAACATTATATATGCTATCATTTAGGCCATAAAGATGTATTGGATCTTTCTGAGTGCTGGTATTTTCTATTCCCGAACTACTGTCTCCAAAATCCCAGTACCAGTTCGTGATTGTCCCTCCTCCACTTAATGACTCATCAGTAAATTGTGTTGGTGTATTACAGGAAACCTGAGTATTACTAAATCTAGGTGTAGGTAATGAGTCTATCGAAACTTCCTTATAAATTGTTTTAATGCATCCATTTGTGTCAACAGCCATTAACTCTACCATAAAATGTCCAGCGTTTGGGAAGATATGACTAATTGTATCGAAATAAGTAACCTCAATTGGACTACCATCTCTAAAATTCCAAGTATATGATTCTATTGAGTCATTGGTTGGAATGTAATTAGCTTCAAATAATGTTCTTTGGCCAAGACATGCAACAGAGGATGTAAAATCGATATCAACCGTACCATGTAAACATACAAGTTCATTTGTATCTGATGTACTACAACCATTATCATCTGTTACTTCAAGGATTACAGTATAACAAGTATCTGTTTTCGGATAGATGTAACTTGGATCAATTTCTGTTGAATAATTTCCATCATAGAAATCCCATTTCCATCCTATTACTGGACTACCATCTTCTCCAGGTTCTGATTCATCAAAAAAGTTAACCATACCTTCAGGTTCACAAACTTGATCGAATGAAAAACCTGGGCTAGGGCCTGCATAAATATGGATTATATCGACAATAGTATCTGAGCAACCGAAATTATCAATACTAATCAGGGTAACCTGATAATCAATATTATCGGCAAAATAGTGAGTGGGGTCTTCTTCATTTGATGTACTACCGTCTCCAAAGTCCCAATTCCAACCAACAATGAATCCATTTTGACTATAAGATAAATCTGTAAAGTAAGTACTGTCACCAGTACAGTTGTTTTCATAATCAAAATGAGCAGTGGGAGCTTCATTTACAATAACCAGGTGACTAACACTATTTTGGCATTGTTCACCACCAGTTTCAGTTACAGTTAAAACTACATTATAAATACCTGGTGAAGCATACAAATAACTGGGGCTTTGATTTACGGAAGAACCTCCATCTCCAAAGTCCCAGTACCAAGTGGAAATATTTGTTCCAATCCCTGTAAATTCGGCAAATTCACCAAGACAAAGACTATCATCTGCAATTGTAAATTCTACTGTTGGTAATGGTTCAACAATTACTTCCTTATTGATAGTATCACTACATCCTGTAGCACTTACAATCACAAGTGTTGTTGTAAAAGTACCAGGTTCGCTGTATAGATGAGAAGGATTGGGTAAGGTTGAATTATTTTGAACTCCAGACCCTGGGTC
>JAERTF010000006.1 GCA_016845105.1 Bacteroidota bacterium
CTTTTACATCGATGGATTTCGAAGTATGACCATTGGTAAAAAACTGTGGCTTATTATATTAATAAAGCTATTCATCATGTTTGCCATTCTAAAAATATTTTTCTTCCCAGATCTATTGTATACCAATTTCGACACCGATGAAGAGCGTAGTAATCATGTAATTGAGCAAATAACTAATATTAAATAGCAATATTATGGAGAATTTTGATTTGGCTTTGGTTGATTGGTCGCGTGCCCAATTTGCTCTAACTGCCATGTATCATTGGATTTTTGTTCCGCTAACTTTAGGTACCTCATTCATTGTTGCCATTATGATGAGTATTTACGTTAGAACTGGTGATGAGCTGTGGAAAAGGATTACAAAATTTTGGATGACACTATTCGGCATTAACTTCGCCATTGGGGTAGCAACTGGTATCATTCTTGAATTTGAGTTTGGTACAAATTGGTCTAATTATTCATGGTTCGTTGGTGATATTTTTGGTGCTCCACTTGCCATTGAGGGAATACTTGCGTTTTTCCTAGAATCGACATTTATCGCCATTCTTTTCTTTGGATGGGGACGCGTTAGCACTAAGTTTCATTTGCTCTCGGCATGGCTTGTGGCCATTGGGTCCAATTTATCGGCGTTGTGGATTCTTGTTGCAAATGGTTGGATGCAGAATCCTGTAGGAATGACATTTAACCCAGATACGGCAAGAAATGAAATGACTAATTTTTGGGATATATTATTATCACCAACTGCAGTAAATAAATTCTTACATACAATTTCATCAGCCTATGTATTATCAGCAATTTTTGTAATCGGAGTTAGTGCATGGTTTTTACTGAAACATCGACGAATTTTATTCGCCAAAAAAAGCATGCTCGTTGGAGCAGTATTTGGTATACTATCAACTCTCTTTATGTTGATGACTGGTGATGAATCTGCACGTCAGGTTTTTAGAGACCAACCAATGAAATTTGCTGCAATGGAAGGATTATACGATGGTGAGCAAAATGCTCCATTGGTTGTAGTTGGTTTTATGCAAAAGGCTCCAACAAAAGAAAATCCTAAAAAAGTAGATTTTGCCTTTAAAATTGAAATACCTAATCTACTATCGTATATGGCTGCTTTGGACCCAAACGCTTTTGTACCAGGAGTTAACGATCTAGTTAACGGCAGGAAAGAATATGGGATTGTATCATATCATGAAAAAATAAGACAAGGAAAAATTGCAATTACAGCACTAAGTGCCTATAAAAAAGCTAAAGAAGTAGGTGATACATCCAAGGCATCTTTGGAACTTAGTAAGTTTAAAGATAATTATCAGTATTTTGGATTTGGATATTATGATAACCCTTATAATATAGTTCCGAATATACCTGTTACATTTTACGCATTTCATACTATGGTAGGAATTGGAACATTGTTTCTTCTGCTGTTTATTGTTGTGATTTATTATCTCTACAAAAGGGATATATCTAAAGTTCGATGGCTTAATTACATTGCACTTTGGTCAATTCCATTGGCATATATTGCATCACAAGCTGGATGGATGGTTGCCGAGTTTGGCCGTCAACCATGGGTTGTACAAGATCTTATGCCAACATTAAGCGCGGTTTCAAATATTGATCATAAAAGCGTTATCACAACATTTATAATTTTTGCAATAATATTCACAACGCTACTTATTGCGGAAATTAAAATAATGGTTACACAAATTGATAAACATTCAAAAATTAAGGAGGATTAAGCATGTTTGAAAATTTAAGTTACTTAACTCTACAGCAATATTGGTGGGCCGTTGTTTCACTACTGGGGGCAATATTAGTATTTATGCTTTTTGTTCAAGGCGGACAAACCTTAATTTATACACTTGGTAAAACCAGTCTTCAACGAAAAGTTATTGTTAATGCCTTGGGCAGAAAATGGGATTTAACATTTACAACCTTAGTAACATTCGGAGGCGCAGCATTCGCCTCATTTCCGCTATTTTATGCCACAAGTTTTGGTGGAGCTTACTGGGTATGGATGTTGATTCTTTTTGCATTTATCATCCAAGCTGTTTCTTATGAGTATCGTACAAAACCAAACAATTTCTTGGGTGAAAAAACATTCGAATCATTTTTGTTTATCAATGGACTTTTGGGAACTATTCTTATCGGTACTGCCGTTGGTACATTTTTTACTGGCTCCGATTTCTCAATAAACAATATGAATAGTTCAACATGGCAGTCGTCTTTTAGAGGTCTTGAACTAGCTTTTAATTTTACGAGGTTTGCAACTTTTGTAAACCTATCGCTGGGTTTGGCTGTTTTCTTTTTATCACGTGTATTGGCTTCCATGTATTTTATTAATAGCATTGATGATAGTACCATCCTTGTTGGCGCACGAAAACAATTGATCATAAATGCGATACCATTTCTTTTCTTTTTTCTATTTTTCTTGGTTAGTATTACTATAATGGATGGGTTTGCATATAATCCAATAAATGGCAAAGTCTCATTAGTGGAGCATAAATATTTATTCAACTTCATTGAAATGCCCATGGTGGGTATTATATTCCTGATTGGTGTTATCGCCGTGATTTTTGGAATAATACGAGGTTACTTCTATTTTCAGGAATGCGGAACCAAGGCGATTTGGTTCACAGGATTTGGAACAATTTTAACTGTATTTGCACTATTTTTAATTTCAGGATACAATAACACATGTTTCTATCCATCAACCTATGATCTTCAAAGTTCACTTACAATTGAAAATGCCTCATCTTCAAAATACACCTTAGTTGCTATGTCATACGTGTCATTGCTTGTGCCGTTTGTAATAGCATATATTTGGTATGCATGGGCATCATTAAATAAAAAGAAAATTACAGAAGATGAAATGGAAAATGATTCACATGCTTATTAAACTTAAATATTAACAAATATGTATATAAAGGAAATATTATGGCTTATTAGCTGGCCCGTTTTTATATTCGTAGCATATAGGATTGTACTATTTGCAGTAAAGAAATTCGACAATCGTATTTCAAAATAACGAAGTATTTCAAAATCTGAATTCGGAATTAATCGTTATTCTATTTAACATGGTGTTAACAACCTTTTCCATGTTGTAAGTGTCATATATTTTGTAAATTAATTACTTTTGCCCTTACGGAAAAAGTACAAGGATAACGCAACCATATCCTCGAATCGTTATATCACATTAAAAAGTTTATTATGAGAGTTTTAACTATTGTAACAACAATTGCTTTAATTGGTTTCTTGTTGTCAAGTAGTAATGTTACATCTCAGGCGCTACATCCTGAAAAAATTTCAAAAGCAGTTCACTTTGATGTTTCCAAACCTCTACGATCCATTGAGGAAGTTCCCTATGGAGTAAGAAAGAGAAATTGGAAAAACAAACTTGTTCCAAATAAATTCGATGTTGATGATGAATTAAAGCATCAAAAACAACTGGATGGACCGGACCCTGTTAGACAGGATAAAATTATGTACGGTGGTAGAAACCAGGGTACTGTTGGTGAAAATTTTGGAGGAATCACAAATACATACGGTGTTGCCCCTCCTGATACCGATGGAGATGTTGGCCATGATCACTATTTTCAAATGGTAAATCAAGGGTTTGCAATTTGGGATAAAAGTGGAAATCTACTATATGGACCTGTAGATAATATTACCTTATGGGACGGATTTACAGGCCCATGGTCATCCACAAATGATGGTGATCCCATAATTATTTATGATGAATATGCCGACAGATGGATAGCTACTCAGTTTTCACTTCCACAAGATCCCTACTTCTATGAATTAATAGCTGTTTCTGTTACAAGCGATCCTTTGGGAGAGTGGTATAGATATGCTTTCCAATTTGATAATATGCCTGATTATCCAAAGTTTGGTGTTTGGCCTGATGGGTATTATTTTACAACCCATCAGTTTGGAGGTGGTTTTACAGCAGGCTTAAGCATTTGTGATAGAGAAGCAATGCTGGTTGGTGATCCTGATGCTGAAATGGTATATTTCAATATGGGACAAGATCATTATGGACTACTCGCTGCTGATGCTGATGGTACAATGTTACCACCTGAAGACTCTCCTAATTACATACTAGATGTTGGTAACAATAAGCTAAAAATGTGGGAAATTGATATGGATTGGGAAACAGGTAATCACACTAAAACAAGAATTAGTGATTTAGCTACTGAACCATTTTCATCACAGGGCATAAGTATTTCACAACCAGGAACCGGACAGCAACTTGACGCTCTTAGTGGCATGACAATGGTTCGCCTTCAATACAGGAATTTTGGCACACACGAAACAATGGTTGCTAACCACACAGTAAATGCTGGCGGTGGCAGAGCAGGTGTAAGATGGTATGAACTAAGAAATTCAGGGTCAGGTTGGAACATACATCAGCAAGGTACCTACGCTCCTGAAGATGGCGAAAACCGCTGGATGGGAAGTATATCAATGAACCAAAATGGTGATATTGCTGTTGGATATTCAGTATCAAGTACAAACACCTATCCTTCCATACGCGTTGCCGGACAGTCGGCTGGTGCACCCCTTGGATTAGGAATATTTGACATTGATGAAACCAGTATCTACGAAGGAACAAAATCACAAACAGGAGTTAACCGCTGGGGAGATTATTCCTCAATGAGGGTTGACCCTACAGATCATAATACATTTTGGTTTACCACCGAATATAGTAATGGTGGATGGGGATGGAAAACACAAATTGCATCATTTAGTTTTGTGGCTGTGCCAGTTGCGGATTTTACATCCGACGAAATATTAATTCCAGTTGGAGAAACAATAAATTTTCAAGATTTAACATCTGGTATTCCTTCCGAATGGACATGGACGTTTGAAGGCGGTACACCTTCATCATCAAACGAGCAAAACCCATCTGATATTCTTTATGATACAGAAGGTGAATATAGTGTTAAGCTTGTATGTTCAAACTATCTTGGCGAAGATTCAATTGTAAAAGAAACATATATTCAAGTTAGTTCAACAGTTCTTCCGAATGTTGATTTCACATCTGATGTTAATATCTTTTGTTTTGGAGAAACTGTGAAGTTTACTGACTTAACAGAACTCAGTCCTATACAATGGTACTGGGAGTTTGAACCATCAGACGTTGAATATGTTAACGGAACAGATGAGAATTCACAAAATCCGGAAGTTGTTTTTAATTCCACAACAAACTACTCGGTAACTCTTACTTCATGGAATCTAAATGGATCATCACAAATAACTAAAACTGATATGATCAAATCTGGAGGGTATGCTCCTTATTTCTTAGACACATTTGAAGATAATGGTACAGATGGATACGGTTGGACAATTGAAAACCCTGATGATGATGTAACCTGGGAGGTTTATGAAATTGGTGGTACAACACCTGGTAATCATGCTCCTGGGGTTAATTTTAGAGATTATTTCGCTATTGCTGAACGTGATAGATTAATATCTGCACCTTTCAACTTAGAAGGATTATCATCAGCACACCTTGAATTCCAACATGCCTATGCTAAAAACACTCAGGTTATGGATTACACTGATTCGTTGGTTGTTTATATTTCCGCAGATTGTGGCAACACATGGAATCGTATATGGGCAGGTGGCGAAGATGGAACTGGAAATTTTGCAACACACGAACCTACAGATTATGATTTCTTCCCCGAAGTTGAATCGGATTGGTGCATGTCAGGTTGGGGTGCAAATTGCGTAATGTTAAACATTTCGGAATATGCTGGGTCAGCAGATGTTAGAATTGCATTTGAAACTTACAGCTATTTTGGTAACCCAATATTTATTGATAATGTTGCTGTATCACAAACTGTTGGAATTGGATCATCTGATAATCAACAAGCAGAAGTCCGAATATACCCAAATCCAACATCCGGCTCATTTACAGTGGTTGTTCCAAACAAAAGTAATTATAGCAGCCTTATTGTATCTAATCAAATAGGTCAGGTAATGTTAGATAAACAAGTGGATAACAGTAATAATCGCATCGCTATTAATGAAAACTCAAACTGGAATTCAGGAGTGTATTTCGTTAAATTATCTGGAGATTCGGGAGCTGTTGTTGAAAAGATAATTATTAAATAAGTATATTTGAAGAACAATATTTCGTTCATATTCATAGCCCAATCTTTTACAGGTTGGGCTATTTTTTTTGATAAACAAACAAAATGAATTTATTCTATTCTCCTAATATCATAGAGCCTGTTACTACACTTACAGAAGAAGAATCGAAACATATTATTCGTGTTCTACGTAAAAGCACTGGTGACACTGTTTTCTTCACGGATGGAATGGGCTATAACTACAAATGCACAATCATCGATGCCAACCCAAAAAGATGTGTTATCGAAATCATCGAGAAATCAAAAGGAAAAGATAATCGTGATTATCAAATTCATATTGCAATTGCACCCACCAAAAACATTGCCCGATTTGAATGGTTTTTGGAAAAATCTACAGAAATTGGAATAGATACTATAACACCAATAATCTGTTATCATTCCGAAAGGAAAGAGGTAAAAATCGATAGATTGAATAAGGTGATTACTTCTGCCATGAAGCAATCTTTAAAATCTCATCATCCGATACTCCATGATAAAACTAAATTTTCAGACTTGATAAAAAAAACATTTGATGGTCAAAAGTTTATTGCATATATTGATAAAGATGTAACATTGGAGCTATCAAAAGCCTATAACCCAGGACAAGATGTTATAATACTTATCGGCCCTGAAGGTGATTTTAGTCCAGAAGAAGTAGAAGCTGCTAAATCCATAGGATTTATTCCCGTAAGTTTAGGAAAGTCACGCTTAAGAACTGAAACAGCTGGGGTTGTAGCCTGCCATACCATTAGCCTGCTTAATTCAAACTACTAATTAAAGAATCCTTCCTCAAAGTGGGTGGACTTAATTTGCACTCCCAGGGCGCCTTTATGTTACGAACTAAAATATATGGAGTAACGGGATGCTGGAGTGTTGGAGAAAAACATTAGTAAGTTATAAATTGAAAAACGAGAACAAGAATTGTTGTTAACACAGATTGTTGAGTACTCCAAATACTCCATTACTCCAATACTCCTGTTGAAAATATCATGTGAAACATGAATTACATAACTACCATCAATGAAAGTGGATTTCAAATGCTAATTAAGCATTTTAATAGTGCCAATAGCTGAATCTCAATTCAGACAAATTCTAAATTACACTTTTTTACAAAAATAATTCTTCAAACAGGTATAAAAAAAGTTTTTTCGGGTACTAGAGTATAGAAGTACCACTAACCTAATATACATATATGGCTTTTGCCTTGCAAACTACTGTGCATTGTTACCTGATTTTATTAAATCGTGTAGCAATATTATTGCGTTGATGGAGAATCTTATTAGAAACACTTGCTATTATTAACTAAAAAAATGAAGAACACTTATACATAGATTATTCTAAGAAAACTAAATGTTTTTTTGCCACTTAAAGAAACATTATTGCCTAAAAAAACACTTCATGAT
>JAERTF010000007.1 GCA_016845105.1 Bacteroidota bacterium
AAAATTGCTCATAGCTAATGTTTACAACATTGCTATGACGGTATATGTATATTTATTTCGCTGCACTCATAAATATCATATCCGCCGCCTTTTTAATATCTTCGTTTTACACATGGAACTACGTTTAGCTCCTCATTAGCATTAATGCAGAAAAATCGAGATATGAACAAGAAGTATAGTCTCTTTTTATGCTTTTTAATTTTAACTCAATTTCCAATAATAGTAGTTGGCCAAACATGCCTGCCAAACGGAATAACATTTACAACTCAAGTCCAAATAGACAGTTTCCAAACTAATTATCCAAACTGCACCGAAATTGAGGGAAATGTGTCCATATACGCTGCTAATATCATGAACCTTTATGGACTTAATACAATTACTAGGATAAATGGTAATTTATGGGTATCAAATGCTTATTCTCTCATTAACTTCAATGGTCTTAACAATTTATGTGAAATAGGAGGGCAATTGACTGTTGGATACTATGGACCTTATTCAAATTATTCGATCGAGAGTTTTACTGGTTTGGAGCGTCTTAAGAAAATTGGAGGATCGTTTACTATAGTTGCAAATCAAAAATTAGAAGATTTTACAGGACTTGATAGCTTGCGGTCAGTTCACACCTTGGATATAGGTTACAATGAGTCTCTAATCAGCTTATATGGTTTGGTACACTTAGATTCTATTTACAACGGGGTAATTATATCTGGTACTGAACAGCTTATTGATCTAAGTGGAATTAGTAATCTGACTTATATTAAGCATTATATCCATATAAATGGAAATGACTCACTAATTAGCTTAACAGGGCTAGATAATCTTAGCCCAAATTCGGTAAATGCTTTCTTAAGAATTATTGATAATCCTGTACTTTCACAATGTGAAGCTGAAAGCATTTGTGAAATAATTGCAGACACGAATGTTACAAAGTATATCAATAATAATTCTGAAGGGTGTAACAACCAAGAAGAGATATTACAAGCATGTACGGTTGGACTTAACAATACAAATGTATTTTCCAATAATATTTCAATATCTCCAAATCCTGCAACCGACATAATTAAAATAGATAACTATTCTGGATTAAATATTTTAGAGATAAATATTTACTGCTTAAGTGGGAATTTAATCCTTAATAAGGATTACAACTCTAAATTACTTAACATTTCCACTTTAAAACCTGGCATTTATATCATTGAGTTTAACACAAAAGACTTTGCGACTAGAAGTAAGATTATAAAACTGTAAAGCACTAATGCTAACACCGGCTAATAACCAATAGCTACGCAATTGGTTAAATAGAAATAAAAAATCGTAAATTGCTGTAAATTAAAAACTCAGAAACCTGCTACCTAAAAAACCGCTACTGGTCATAGCCTAGACCGTTATGGGCAAGCAAAGACGACTATCTGTAACCAATGAACATTAAAATTGATAAGTAGTGATAAATACTATGAATAAAAAATGGGGATTTTTGAGAGAGACAAAATCAATGGCTGAAAAGGCTGGAATTGATAAGGATACTGGACTTCATAGAACTGGACTTGAAGATTACCTAAAAGTAATTTACCCAAACATAAATGACTGGATTCATGATAAAACATTAGGAAAAATAAATGGAGTATCTTATAGAAATCGTCCTGACTATAGAAGTGAAAATTTGAAACTAATTATTGAATTTGACGGACTTCCACATTACACAAATCCTGATATAATAGAAAAGGATTTGAAAAACACTGATTTATATGCTGGTTTCGGCTATAAGGTTGTTAGGATTCCTTATTTTATACAATTGACTAATAAAGCAGTTGAAATCTTATTTGGTATTAAAGTTTCAGAGGATTTATTTGATGGGTTTTTCCCATCTTTAGGTATTAAAGGACGAAATACTCCTGCGTATTTATGTCCAGCAGGTATTCAACGAATGGCTAAGGAATTTAAGAAATTCCCAGAACAGTATCAGACAAACATTGACGCCTTAAAAAGACAAAATGATATTTTTAAAAGTGGAATTGATTTTTTAGAAAAAGAGTACAATAAAATAGATTAATAAAAAACGGACAGATGATAGTTGATACGACATTTAATGTATACTCTGATGCGCGTGGTGGAGACCCAGATAGTACCAGTTCGACTCTTCGTATATATCACAAAATATTATGGAGTAAACCTCTTAAGAATGGGAAGAAATTTGACTTGACTGATAATAAAAGCGGAAAATATTTATATCATAGTTCAGAACTTGGAGAATTCATTTTGGGGAGTGATGCTATTACACATTCATATAAAAACCATAAACGGAAACAATGGCTGATAAAACAAATCCCAAAAGAGGTAGATGAACTTTTTGACACTGGTTCAACTATTGGTGCATATACTCTTTTTCCAAATAACAGGATTGACGGAAAACATACAATCAATCAAGCACGTGGAGTAAACGGTTTGATAGATGATAGGTTCGACCTGACATTAGAGTGTATCCGTCTTTTCTATTTGGGACAGCAAAGCCCACTTTTTGATACTTTGTTGAGATACAAGTACTTTTTTGATTTGTTTGATAATTTTTTAGAATATATCAAGTTCTTTTTACTTGACGACCTTATAGATGATAAGCAGAATATAAAGTTTTACTTGCCATTTGATGATTTTAAAACAAAGCCTACTTTTTCCGATATTGACGAATATTTGGTGTATAAAAACGGAGTGATGAGTTTCATTGAATCAAGGAATAAAAGGATTGAGAATTATACAAATCAAAAGACGATATGATAGAATGCCAGCCCATAACAATGTATAAAAATAATAGCCGAGATAGTAGTAAATTAAAGGGTTTTAGCCCGCTTCAACTTTTGTGTAACTTGACAGGAAAGTACCACGCATTCGGCTACTATTCTTATACTAAACGTTAGCAACAAGGCGAAGGCCGACACACATCCAGGCACATTTGGTTTTTTCAAACACACAAGCCAATGATGAAAAACCAAAAGAGCCTGAATTTAGGCCTACGCAATGAAAATCGAAATAATCATGAACTATTTAACCTA
>JAERTF010000008.1 GCA_016845105.1 Bacteroidota bacterium
AGAAAATAAGAAGAAATATGAGAATTCCTTATTCCCAGAAATACAGGGGGCTTACTTTTGAAATAAGAAAATATTGATACTATGTTTCAATTAGTTAAATTTGAAAACAAATCAAATACCGGTTTTACCGGACAACAATGAATAATAATAAAAAAACAGATTAATTGGATTGGTGTTCTGTTGATAGTGCGTGCAGTGCGAGGAAATTTATCTACCCCCCCACTAAACAACTCATTTGCAAACCACTGTATGCCATCAAGACAATTCAAAATTAGTAAAAGAGTTGTTTTTTTACACCCAATATTACTATTATAAAATGCAAAAAGTACTTTGAGATAAAACCAATTTCAAAAAATAATCATGATAAATTATTTGACACTTGTGTAAAGTAAATTTACAACGCCTTTTCAAGACAAGGCTTTAAAGCGCTGATTATGTGTAGATTATATTTAGGGCACTATATTTGACAATGTTGATTCAATACAAATCAATATAAGTTACTATGAAACTGAAATTTGCGTTAAGAAATCTATTTAAAAATAAGGTTGATGCTTTTATTAACATGGGCGGATTGGCAATTGGTATTGCCGTCTTTTTTTTAATTTCCTTATACTCCAATCACGAATTAAGTTATGACAAATTCAATAATAATTATGAAGATATCTATCAGGTAAATATCGGTAAAGATTTTTGGACAACCGCTCCGCTTGCCAATTTAATGAAGGAAAGAATACCAGAAATAAGGTCTGTTGCCCGCATTGATTATTATGCTGGTGGAGGTCAATCTCCTTATATTGAGGTTGAGGAAAAAAGTGGATCATTAAAAAAAATGAAAGTTAAGAATGTCGCTTTCGCAGATAATAATCTTTTCGATCTTTTTAGTTTTAAGGTAATCTATGGAAATCCTTGCACTGCTTTAAATAATCCATATTCAATAGTTTTGACTCAGAACACCTCACAGCTTTTATTTGGAACCGATAATTCAGTTGGTAAATACATTCATTATATTGGAGATAGGTCTAGCCTGCCCGAAATGGACATGATGGTAACTGCAGTTATTGAAAACATTCCAGACAATTCATCGGTCACCTTTAATGCCGTAGCATCTTTCTCTACCTTATATTCCATTAAACCAACCGGTGGGGACATGGATTCAGACTGGTCAAACTGGATGTACAATACCTTTGCTTTATTAGATGATAACAACAGTAAAATTGCAGAAGAGAAAATAAGCAAATTATGGGAGGAATGCGAGTCAATATATTTTGCTGAAAGTGAACATCAGGAAATAGGTATAGTTTCGTTGTCGGAAATCCCGTTTTATAATAATAATAAGCGACAATTAATTTTTCTTATTGAGCTTGTTGGAATATTTATTTTAATATTAGCATTGGTTAATTTTGTTAACCTTACTATTGCAAGATCCTCATTGCGTACCCGAGAAATTGCAATCAAAAAGGTTAATGGTTCTTCACGATTTAAACTAATCAAACAATTTCTTTTTGAATCAATACTTATCAGCTTTTTAGTTGCACCAGTTTCATTGCTTTTAGTATCGCTAAGTGAGTCTTATTTCACACAAATTACTTATACACAGATTTCGTTGGATATTTTCCGTCAACCATTGATGATGGTGTATTTCGTAATATTTATACTGATAATAGGCATTATTGCGGGCATTTATCCTGCATTTTATCTATCATCTTTTAAAATAACTCCTCTATTGAAAGGAGAGGTTACAAAAGGTAAAAAGAAAATATCATTACAATTTGGACTCTTTGTTTTTCAGTATGTTATTTCAATTATTCTGATTATTTGTACGATAATAATATCAAAACAAGTTGATTTTGTGAAGGATAAATCACTTGGGTTAACTACTGCTAATATTGTAGACTTTAATCAGAGTAAACAAATTGGAATGAAGTATGACGTTTTTAAACAACGACTTCTGGAAAATCCAAATATTATATCCGTTACGCGATCGAATAATGGACTAGCGAAAGACCTTCCTATGACTGTGACATCCGAGTATAATGGAATAAAGAAGTCAATTGCTGTTACAACTGTCGATCCTGATTTTATTCCAACGATGGATATTGGAATGCTCGATGGTAGAAATTTTTCATGGGAGATACAAGGCGATAAGAAAGGGGCAATAATTATTAATGAAACCTTTGCTAAAGAATTAGGTCTTAAGTCAATTTTGAATACTGAAATTACAATATCTGGCACTAAGGTAAAAATTATTGGCGTGACCAAAGACTTTTTCTATGATTCGTTCCACCAAACCCTTAAACCATCTGCTTTGTGGTATGCCGATTGGAATTCACATATTCACATTAAAATCAACAATCAAAATACAACACAGTCTTTAAAATATATAGAAAACCTATGGCATGAGCTTTCGCCACAAAATCCTTTTGAATACGAATTTCTGGACGAAACTTATGGTCAGTTATACAAGTCAGAGGAAAATCTTCAAAAGATATTTACCTCCTTTTCTGTGATTGCAATTATTATAGCTTGCTTTGGTTTGTTTGGATTGGCTTTAAATAGCACACAGCAACGCGTGAAAGAAATCAGCATTCGCAAAATAAACGGTGCTAGTATATCGGATGTTTTGATAATGCTCAACAAAAATCTTTTAAAATGGGTTGTGATTGCATTTGTAATTGCGTGTCCAATAGCTTGGTATGCAATGGATGAATGGCTTAATAATTTTGCATATAAAACTGAGCTAAGTCTGTGGATATTTGCGATAGCTGGCATACTGGCACTCATAATTGCAATATTAACCGTGAGTTTCCTGAGCTGGAAAGCAGCCTCGAGGAATCCTGTAGAAGGATTGCGGTATGAATAATTAATTAAATGATTGGCTAAATTAATGTGAAAGTAAATTGTCAAATACGAATTAGCAAATACTTATCCAAAGCTTTGTAAAAAGCAAGCGAATGCCAATCTATGTAGTCCAAAAGGCTTTAGGATTTGCCTCCCATACGAACAAAATAAATTCGTGCTATGTAGCAAGGTTTGTGCGGATTGATTTGATGAATATATTTTTTGTAAAAACTTGTAACGAAATGACTTTGAACAATAAACACCGGCATACAACAATAGTAGAGCATTTGGCGTAGAGTGCGAGAGTTGAATATGATAACAATTAGGAACATTGTAGCAAATTATAAATTTATAGCGTTGAAATGCCAAATGCACCATATTCAAGCCGATCTAAATGACATCAAATTTAAAATTGCCGATTATTCATCAAAATCTTTTAGTGTTGATTTACTGTATATTATTCGTTTTTATTCGTTTATAAACGTAAGATAACGTAAGTAAATGGTTATTATACGACTTAGGTTATTTGGTCGCCATATGTTTGCATCAGATTTCGTTCATACAAATATTGAAACAAAATTTCGGCTGCTAACGCCAGCAATAATAAAAGTAAATTATAATTAATCATATTTAATAACAAACTAAAATTACTATTATGACAACTTTAAGAAACTCAGTACAACTGATCGGACGCTTAGGAATGGATCCTGAGACTTTCAAATTTAGTGAAAACAAAAACAAAGTAAAATTTTCAATGGCAACCTCTGACAAATACAGAGACAAAGAAGGTGAACTTCAGGAAGAAACCCAATGGCACAATATTATTGCCTTTGGAAAAACAGCTGAAATAGCGGAAAAATATCTTAAAAAAGGCAAAGAAATAGCATTGTCTGGAAAACTAACCTATCGTTCATGGGAAGATAAAGATGGAAATACCAAATACATCACAGAAGTAATCGCCCATGAATTTCAAATGTTAGGCAATAAAAATTAATGCCAACTAAAAATAATGAAAGGGTTGAAGTAAATGCTTCAGCCCTTTTTTTATTTAGGGCTTTTTTTACATGTGCTTATACCAAAGGGAAGATACAATGGACAAAAGCTTAGAAAACTTGTAAAGACGAAAATCACGGCAACACTCAATAGTATAATTGCCAAAGTTCCTGAAATAACATTCATAAAATATAAAACTGCTATTGCTATTGCAACTATGAATCTGATAAGCTTATCAGCCATACCCATATTTTTTTTCATGTCGTAAAATTTTAGTTATAGATTAGTGAATTCAAAGAGACCAAACCTACAAAAAAAAAGGAAGGTTGGTTATTTCAACATACAATAGCATTGGCCTTTGACTTCATTATAATCAAATCAACTAAAAATTTAACTTAATGAATTTGGTTTCAAAATGTTCAATTAAGAGTGGTGATGTTAGGTTAGATAACTCTTCTTCCAGTATATTAATCTCAACTATAGAAGTTGCACCTGTTTCTTCCATTAATCGCCTTATGTCGATTATTGCATGATCTCCTTCGATCTCTTTAAGATGCAGAATTATACCATTTCCATCCATTGAAATGGTTGAATTAACCATTATTAAATTGGGGCTTTCAATCTCTAAAAATGATTTCGAAATCAACTTTGTATCGGTGGCTACATGTGAAGGTAGTATAACACGCGAAAGAGAAGGGACTCTTTCGCCCATCCCAAATTTTGTAGCAAACATATTAGAATTATCATCAGAAGAAGTGATGCTGTATTTCCAACTTAGTTCACCCTCCTGACTTGCTTTAAAATTTGTAACCCAATAATTATTTAGAACCCATGAGAAAATATGGTTGGTTTTTGGTACTAGTCGATAATAATATCTGCCAGTATTAATATCTCCAAATTGCACAAGTGGGATATCATTACTGACGAAGACTAACTGTGAATTGGAATTTTTTATTGATGCAAAATTTTGAATCGTATTCCAGTCCGCAGAACTTCCTTCCAGCTGATTATGACCAGGATAAACAATTCCACCCTGCACTTCAAATGCAAGATTTCCATCTTTGAGCTTAAATGGAAACGCAATATAAACACCTTCCGGATCAACAACTGGTAGTTTAAACATATTGTAAATAAATTCTATATTTTTCTGAAAATGGTATAATCTAATTTCAATTGTTACACCTCTTTCATCAGCACATATGGGTATATTGCCAACTAAAAAAACACTATTGTAAATTGGTCCATTAACCTTGTCAACAACCTTAATATCTTTAAGAACAGAACGCCGTAAACCAAGTGGTTTATATACAGTATCCCTGTTACCTGCAGTTAACCTTTCCAATTCATGTCGATTGTTAAGTTGCTCATAAATAAACTGTCCAAGCGAAAGTGTATCTGCCGAATCCAATAACTCAAGCGACAATTCTTTATCAATTATACTTGTAACAATGGCATTTTTCCCATCAATTTCTACTTTATAAAAATCATTTTCAAAATTGTCATTCCTGGGCATGCTTTCTTTCATTTCTCCATCACTTTTGACAACTTTAAGAGTTTTATACCCCATTGGAGGTATATCCTCAACCCACAAACCAAAATATGCTCCTTCCATACGCTGCTCATATCGATGATAAGGAATCTCATTATTTTCAGAATCCAATATCCTAATTTCATTACCTTCCGGAATTACTTCATTTTGGATAAATAACTCCACCAACCCTGATCGCTTCCAGTTTAGGGTATTAAAAACTGCAATTGTAGGATTATCTGATTTTGGGATAGTAGGTTCAATGAAAGCCATTGCTTTTTCTTCCAATGCATGTGATTTTTTGGCAGCTTCCCATGCATATGAAGATTTCATACCCCATTGATTTATTGTATTTTGAGCTAACGGATCTGATACACTTTCGGCTGCACCATGAGTATGTTCGTCATAAAAAAGCAAATTATCATATATTTCCGTTATATCTGATTGAATATCTGCAGGTAACTCAACTTTACTCAGCCTAGCCATTGATAAAAGTGTAGTTATTGCAGTCATGTCAACCTGTGTATTCCGAACAACTTTGGTTTCGTTTGCAGCAGATGCAACACCATCAGTCCACCAATCGGGCCAGGCTACAACTTTCTCAGGTATTTCGTCTGCATGTTGCTCATCAAGATAAATCATAAAATCGCGGGCAAGTGCACTTCGCAATTTTGGCCATTCATACTTTTCGTTCCATTCCTTAATAATATCACATGCTACAGTAGAAGGCGGTGAGTTATCAGTAATATATCCTGAAAATTGAAGTGAAATCTTATTATATGGATAGCCCCTTTCCTCCAAGCTAGTTAAATATTTTGATAGATTATTTCTCAACACATCCTGCTGACCAGTTGTAAGGCTTAATGAATTTCCATGCTGATAATGCTCACTTCGATATGCCAACAACCTATTACCTGCAGGAGATTTCCACCAGAAACTTGTGGGTTTATTAAATGGTTTCCTTGCGCGATGTGCATGGATTCCCATTGTCAAATATTTAATATCTGTATTGTGATAATAGTCAACCAAGCACCAACCGATTCCATTAACATCGTTCTGCATTAATGTTGTTACATCGATACCTCGATTCTTTATCATACGAAGTGTTTTTGTTTGTGTAGCAAGAGCTGATTCATCAATAATTTCCGAAAAATTAAGAAACATTCCTGTAACTTCTATTCTTCCCTCCTTTACTCGTTCCAGAAATCTATCAACCTGAGCCTGTGGTCTGCTTGCCAGATATTCTCTCACTGACCAAGAGGTTTCACATGTCCATCGAAATTTTGCAGCATCGGGATAGTTATCAGTTTGATCACAAAAATCGAGTGCATTGTCTATATACCTTAGGTGCTCCGGAAGAATTTCAGTTTGTGGTCGTGTATACCCAATATCAGTATGAGTATGCTGGACAAGATATATCTCCCACTCTACAATTGGTGCCAATAAAAATGAAATATTTTCGGTAAAATTTGATCCTATTTGAACCTGGGCCATTAGATAGGTGCTATCCTCAACTTTGGGCACATACAATTCCACTTTGTTAAAACCTGCCTTTAATATTGTTTGCTTTTCAGCATCTCCTACTTTTATTTTAGCTTCCTGATCGTCACCAATATGCACAAAATCAATGCTAATTGAATGGAACAAATTACCCTCCTTTTTAGCTACAACTTTGTTTTGGTATATATCAACTTTATTCTCAAGAGGAGTTTTAAATGTCATGTACCATGAATTATTATTATTAGTTGGTGTTGATACCTTGATATATGCAGATTCCCCCAAACTGATTGCACTTACTGGAAGCTTAAGTATGGCAAAACCCATTTGGTCCTTATACTTATCCAACATAGTAACATTTAATTTGAGTTCTTCACCTCCGTTTCCTTTAAACTTGGAAATACCTAAACTACTTGTTTGCGAGCTGTGAAAAGTAAGGCATTGTATTCCATTAACCGATAGTACAAAAGTCACAGGATCTAAGGTCACATCCATGCCAAATACCCAAATAAACTTAATGAATTCTTCAGAATAATCAGAAGGTATAACTTCGGTTTTCCACTCCAAAGCCTCATAATCCTGCTGTCCGCGAAGAAGTAATGACTTACTAACATCAGGAAATGGTGAATGATAAGTAAACCTACTACCACTAACCTCCTGATCATACCCCTGAATATATGGTACTTCTTCGATCTGCCCAGAAACAGAAATCGTGAATATCAATAATAGCACTGTGATAAATTTGCGTTCCATAAGTTCAGCTTAATACATTCAAGTTGACAATTATTCTTTTTCTTCTTTCGATAAATATATATGGCGCTATTCTCAATTTGCTTAGGGTAATGTTTACTATTTCTAATTCTTTATCAATGCAAATTGATTTTGAAATGACATGTTAATCTACACCATCATGAAAGAAACTAAAATTAACTCTACCATATTTTCGGTGTTCATAAAACCTAGGGTGATCTGATAAATCCAATTCACCAGGATGTTCAATTACTAACCAGCCATTATTTTTCAGCAGATCATTATTAAACACCATATTAGAGATATTGTTAATATTTACAAGCTTATATGGAGGATCAGCAAATATAAGATCATACTTGAGTTTGGTTGTTTCCAGAAACTTAAAAGCATCAACTTTAATCACATTAACTTCCATCATATCAAGCTTTTGTGCAGTCTCTTTAATAAATTTTACACAACCAAAATCCAGGTCAACAGAAGTTACAGTGCTACATCCCCTAGAAACAAATTCATATGAAATATTGCCTGTACCAGCAAACAAGTCAAGCACATCAATTTCCTTAAAATCAATATAATTCCCAAGTATATTAAACAGACTCTCTTTTGCCATATCTGTAGTAGGGCGTACGGGAAGATTATTTGGTGGGGATATTATACGCCGCTTATATTTACCACTAATTATTCGCATTGCAACGCATTAAAGAGAGTATAATATTGATGATGTCTTATCTCATCCAGAATATAAGAATACCCATAATTTTCATTGGGAGAAATAAATCGATAATTTTTAATGTATTGATGAATCATTCGATGCCGGTCGTCAATTTTATCTATATAACCAAGCAAAATAATTTCAACATCCTCAGGGTTTAGAGATAGTTGATCGATTGTAATCAATAAAAAGTAAATAAAGTCTTCCTTGGTATGAAAATCAAATGAATTAAAATAATGAAGTTTGTTTTCTTTGAAATATACTATATCAAAACTATCAATTTGAAGGTTTACAAAAAGAGTTTTTGAGTTAACCTGATTCTTAAAATTTATTGATAGGCTTTCAATTAATGCACTTGAAAAATGAAGCAAATTTACATTTGGCCAAAAATCTTTTGCTTTTTCAATCACCAAATTAGGAAGGTAATACACGTTTACCGCATCATTATTTTTCAAAACATCAAATACAATTCGGCTATTTTCCTGAAAAGGTTGATTAAATCCCAAATAAAGGTTTTTACTCTCTTCGCTAAAAAGAGGTTGGGGAATTAATGTTGAAAACTTATTTTGATAGAGTAAAAAAACCGATTTGTATGGAAAAGCAAAGGATGGTCGGCAGTTTAGCACTTTTCCTAGGTAAGAAGGCAATTGATTAACACTTTCAAGATCGGAGAATAAGTAGGACTCTACTCCAATAAATTTGTTCTTCTCAATATTATAAATTGTAAAAACCAGTCCTTTGTTCCAAAGCTGAATTGATAAACTATAATTTCGTGTTTGAGATTCTCTAAATGATTTATCAAAATAACTGAAATATGGTTTTATTTGCAAAGCCATTAGATACAAGATATTGTTAAGTCAATAAGCAAAATAACTTTAATTAATCAGCTCACAAAAAGCTAATAAAAGCAATAATCAAACAGAAAAATTCGTTTGCAGCTATCTAAAATTATTCCCAGTTACCATCGGTGGACGGTTCTGTCATTGATCCAACTCTTAAACCGGGATATTTTTCAATATCTTCAAATTTAGCAATAATGTTAATTACTGCTTGTTCGTTCATGCCTTTTAAGAAAGAAGTAAATGGTGCTTTAGCCTCAAAAACATGTACCTCAACTCCACCTCTTTCAATTGTATCAGCAAGCATATTAAATAATATTCCTCCAGAATATGGTACTGTTGTTAGCTGAGTATATTTGAAATTATCACGTCTTCCAAATAACGAATCGGCAACTTTGATATAACCAACAGTATCATTGATTGTAAGAGTATAAGTTGTATCGTTAGGATCAGGGATAATCTTCACCACAGGGATTTCAGCAACCTTTAAGAAGGAAATTAGAGTGTCAAAATCAGGGGCATAAGCTCCTGTCAATTGTTTAAAAATAAACTGTGAACTTCTAATATCCTTAAGTCTCTCTATAACAACCTTTTCTCTTTGTTGTTTTTCTTTGTTGAATCTTACGGGCTCCATTATACTTTCATAAACAAAATACCCAAGAGCCACAATTACTACAAATAAACCAAGTTGGATTAAAGTCTTTTTCATCTTCAAAAAATTTTAAGCAAATGTACTATATTTTAACGTAAAGAGATTAAATATAATATTAATTATTCTGTATATCCGTAATTAGTCATATTCCTGTAATGCTAGCAACAACAAGTCTATCAAA
>JAERTF010000009.1 GCA_016845105.1 Bacteroidota bacterium
CATATCGATTGTGGTTTATGGTTTAGTTATCAAAAATAAGAAATATCTTTAGGTAGGAGTAAGCTATAACAAATAAATCTTCTATTTATAAAACTAGTAGTATAATAAAAACTAATTAGTTTTGCTGGGAGTAAGTATTAATTATTTAGCAGTTTACATGAGGAAGATAGTTTTGACATTATTTTTAATATTCCTTTTTATAGCAACATTTGCTGGAGATGGCAAGTCGTTTATTTCGCTACATAGTGGAGTATCGTTACCTACAGGTGATTATAGTGCAAATAGTCTTGACTATGGGTGTTTTACATCAACGGGGGTTTCATTTGGAGCTGAGGGAGTATGGTTTTTTTGGAAAAATATTGGGATAGGTGCAGATGTTAATTATAGTTTGCATACAGTTGATGCTATTGGTTTAGCTACTGAAATGGTTAGGGTTGACCAATTTTTAGTTGATATGACAGTTAGGTCGGACCCATATACAATGTTAACAACTATGGCAGGTTTTTATTATTCGTTTAATATTAAGCAAAAGATTACAATACAACCAAAATTATTGGCGGGTGTTATGTTTGGTAAAACCCCTTGGCAACTGTTCGAACCTACTTTTTATCTGTTAGGGCCTTCCTATTTTAAAACTACGTCGTCTCGAGACAGGTCTTTTGCCGTTAAACCTGGTATCTCCATCAGCTATCAAATAAATAATTGCATAGCTTTGGGAATGCAAGCAAATTATACAATGTCAAATATGATATTTGGATTTTATACTTATGATGGTATGGAGTACCGAAATCGAAGAATCAGGTATTTGGATTTGGGATTAGCTCTTAAAATAAGATTTTAATCATTATCCATTTTGAAGAATACTAAGTAATGCCTGTTTATCGTTTATTAGAAAGTGGTTATTTGTACACTCTATAATTCCAGAAGTTTTAAAATCTTTTAAAATTCGAATAGCACTTTCTTTTGTCATCGATGACATATCTGCAATATCCTGCCTTGTTAGTGAAGTTTCAAAATCCAATGAATTGTAGATAGAATCACTTAAATACACTAATGTGCTTGCCAGCCTTCCATTCATGTGTTTGTGAGTGATAATTTTAAACTTATCATATAGGCTTATATGAGCTTTGTTCAAATAGGCAATTAATTCGATTGCAAAATCCGGATTGTTCATTAAAAAGCTTTTAAAATCATCCATCCCAATATAATTGGCAACTGTGTCTTCAAGTGCAGTTACGGTGAAATGGTGTTTGTAATCAGTGAAAAAGCCAGGACCTCCAATTATTTCGCCAGGTTTAATAATTCTAAGTATTATATTTCGGTTTGTACCATCCTCCAAGTAAACTTTAGCAAGCCCACTTTTGATAACTATAATATGAGGCATCGGTGCACCTTGTTTAAAGATATTCTCGCCTTTATTAAAATTAACGGAATATTGTTTTTGTTCTAATTGATCCAGCTGAGTAGGACTCAGAAACTTTAAAATATTATCAGTATAACTAGTGCTTAAATTTGACGTATTATTAACCATTTTTTATGTATAATAAGCAAGTATTGTTAGTTGCATTTAGCTTGGTACTCCTTTTGTGTTGATATATATCAATATATATTCGGATAAATACAATACCTTATTATCTATATATCACTTTTCAAAGATAGAAAAATAACAACGGCTTTGTATATTTGTTACAAAATAACTAACAATTATAATTAAACTTAAATACAGTAGTCATGAAAAAAAATTATTTTAATTATTTGCTTTTAGTCCTGGTCTTCATGATGGGGATTATGGTTTCTTGTACTAAAGAGGGTCCAGCAGGTCCGGCCGGCGCTAATGGTACTAATGGAACAAATGGAACAGACGGAAAAGACGGCGTGGACGGAAATGTTTCTTGTTTAGTATGTCATACTGCCGTTAATATGGATGGTATTGCAACTACATTTGATGGGACTAAGCATGCTTCTGGCACTTCTTTTGCATATGCTGGTACCAGAGATGGTTGTGCATATTGCCACTCCAGTGAGGGTTTTATTAATTTTACCAGAACAGGTGTATCTATGGCTCCTGCAACTGTAACGCCATTAGAATGTGTCACTTGTCACTCAAACCACACTAGTTTAGAAGATGGTATTTCTGCTCCTATGCGACCCGTTGTTAATCCTGTACCATCTATAGCTTTCCCAGGTACTGTTTATGAGCATGGTGTAGGTAATTTATGTGCAACTTGTCATCAGGCAAGAAGAGCTTCTACTTATTATGATAAGTATACAGAACCCCAAACTTTTTCTAGAACATTCACAGGTGATGATATTGCTATGTATCAAGCTCATGGTGCTGTTGGACCTGATGGTTCTATGGAACTTATTGGTGATACATTATTTGTAACATTTGATGTGCCTACAACTTATGTTTATACTAGTAGCTCACATGCTGGTCCTCATCATGGTCCTCAAGCAAATATATTTGCTGCTGATATTGGAACTATGGCAGGTACTCCATTTGATAGGGATCATCACACTGATTGTGCTAGTTGTCACGTAGCAACAGAATTAGCTGGTGCAGGTCATGGTTTTGTACCAGATGTTGCCAAATGTAATGAATGTCACGGTGATGCATATGATATGGGTGCAGAACAAGTCGAGATAGCTGCTAGATTGCATGCTGTTGGAGAGGCTTTAGAAGCAATTGGAGCTATTCATATTGCTGAAGATGGAGTACATCCAATGTATGCTTCTTTGGAAAGAGCAAAATGGAATGCATTTTGGAATTATATGTGCCTACTTGAAGATAAGAGTGATGGTCTTCATAACTTTGGTTATGCCAAGCAATTATTAACTGCTGCTGAATCAGCTTTAGGAATATAAACTGTAAATAATGAAATATAAAATCGGATATCACTACCTCGGTAGTATATCCGATTTTTTTATGTGAGCATTCAGGATATAGTATCCTACTTTACTTTTTGTTAATAAGCCAAATGGTACTATTAAAGTTTACCTGACTCCAGTTCAATATAATTGAATCTTTAAGAAAAGGGTTATACACCTACCCATTTTCACTTATATTCTCTAGTAATGGCTTGTTTAGTATATTAATGGTTTTTTTTGAGTACTCTATTATGCCTTCACTTTTAAAATCCTTTAGCATTCTAATGGTTGAATCTTTTCCTATCCCGCATAAATCTGCAATATCCGAACTGCTAAGGTCGAAAGTAAAAGGATTAGTGCCATATATTTCTTTTTCCAAATAAAGTATTGTTTCAGCTAATTTTCCTGCATTATGCTTTCTGACAAGGTTATGCATTTTTTCAGTGATAGCCAATAAATTTTTATTTATAAGACTTATATATTCAAATGCAAATTTTGAATTTTTTTGCATTATATCCTTAAAAACACTTACATTTATCATGCATACTGAGCTTTTCGTTAATGCCTTTATTGAGAAATGATGCCTGTTATCGCTGAAAACACCTGGTGAAACTATGAAATCGTGAGCTTTTATTAACTTTATTATCTTATTTCTACCTTTATGATCTTCAATATATAGTTTTGCTAAACCAGAGTTAAAAGAAATAACATGGCTGCTTTGTGTTCCTCTTTTGTGGATTAATTCGTTTTTATTAAAATGGACTTCCGTTCTGCTACATTCAATAAGACGAAGCTCATCTTCGCTTAAAAAGTTAAATATTGGGGCCCTTTTAAAACAATTTAGGCAATTTTTATTATTATCTAACTCAATGTCTGTCATTCACTGTTATTTTGTAGCAAATATAATTTTTTGTTTTTATTCCAAATACAAAAAGCAATATGGTAATTTAATATAATCGAGAAGTATTGGGTTTTATAACCCAGATTTTTGGCGCTAGATGACTTATATACTATACTACAGAATGGCCGATTATCTCCCTATATAATCAAAACTCATCATCATCATGTTGGTCGAGTGAGCTATTTTGGTGCTCGCGGTCATACTTTTCACAATCAAATTCTATCATAACATCTCGCATGGGTTTATCAAATTCACCCATGCTGATGCCGAGTGATGGATCAGAATAAACCTTGTTCATGTAAAGTGCCCATATTGGAAGTGCCATATTTGCTCCTTGCCCAAGAGTAATTGTTCTGAAATGTACACTTCGATCTTCGGCGCCTACCCAAATACCAGTTGTTAAATCAGGAGTTATTCCCATAAACCAACCGTCTGATTGATTTTGTGTAGTACCAGTTTTTCCAGCAATAGTGTTATCAAAACCATATTTCCACCGTAATCGTACTCCAGTACCACTTTCTACAACACCCTCCATAAGTTTTAACATTTTATATGCTGTAACTTCATTCATTGCCTCGGTTTTTTCAGGCACAAATCTTTCAAGAAGATTACCATTTTTGTCTTCTATTTTGGTTACAAAAGTAGGCTTAACATAAACTCCTTTGTTGGCAAATGTATTCATTGCACCTACCATTTCATATAAAGATAAATCGGGTGTGCCCAATGCTATTGAAGGTACAGCTGGAATAGCTGATTCTACACCCATTTTTCGTGCCATTTGGCGAACCGATTGTGCTGAAAATAGACTTATTAAATGTGCTGAGATCCAATTGTTGGAATTTGCCAAGGCCCATTTTAAAGTTACTTCTTCACCAATTCTGTCATTGCCTGAGTTTCTTGGAGTCCAGTATGTGCCATCATCAAGCTCAACACTATATGAGATATTAGAAACCTTATAACAAGGAGAATACTCACCTTCTTGCATAGCTAATGTGTAAAGAAATGGCTTAAAAGTTGACCCTACCTGACGTTTGCCTTGAACAACATGGTCGAATTTAAAATACTGATAATCAATTCCACCAACCATTGCTCGTACGTACCCTGTTTTCGATTCCATTGAAAGCAACCCTGCCTGAAGTATATGTTTATAGTATTTAATAGAATCAAGGGGAGTCATGGTTGTATCAATTGATCCATTCCAACTAAATACTCGCATTTCAGTTGGAATATTGAAATTCATCACAATTGAATCCAAAGGTAATCCTGAATTTCTAAGTTTTCGATATCTTTCACTACGCTTAATTGATTGAAGCATTATTTTGTCGATGGCCTCTTCGTAATCGTCTTCATCAAAGTCGAATGGCGCATTAGGATGTCCTTCCCAATGATTATAAAAAGCAGGTTGTAAGTCCAGTGCTAAATGCTCACGAACTGCTTCTTCAGCATATCGCTGCATCCTAGAATCAATTGTAGTATAAATCTTTAGTCCATCTTTATACAGATTATACTCAGATCCATCCGGCTTGGTATGGGTACGACACCATTTTTTCAATTCTCCTCTTAAATATTCTCGGGCATAAGTAGCCAACCCTTGATTATGGTCACGCATTGAATATTTAGAAACACCCAATGGCAGCATACTAATGGAGTCATACTCTTTTGAGTTTATATAGCCATATTTTTTCATTTGGCTTAATACCAGATTTCTCCTTTCCAGGGATCTGGAAGGGTTTGAAATAGGACTATATCGAGTGGGTGCATTAACAACACCAGCCATTAATGCAGCTTGCTGAATATTTAAAGTATCAGGAGAGCAGTCGAAAAAGGCAGCTGTTGCTGACTTTATACCATATGTATTATGACCGTATGTTACTGTATTTAGATACATTGCAATAATCTCTTCTTTTGAGTAATAACGCTCAAGCTTTAAGGCTGTTATCCATTCTTGAAACTTCCTCATCACTAGTTGAGGAGTAGATAATCGCTGTCCTCTGGGGAATAGGTTTTTTGCTAATTGCTGTGTTAGAGTACTTCCTCCTCCTCTATGGTTTCCGGTAACAACACCATATATAACTCGCATTAGAGCTTTTTCGTCAATGCCTGAATGTTCTTCAAATCTGATATCCTCAATTGAAAGCAAAGCATTGATAAGGTTCGGAGAAATATTGCGATAGCTTATATTTGATCTGTTTTCAATAAAATATGTTCCCAATAGTTCGCCATTGGATGAGAAAACTTCCGATGCAAGATTACTTTTAGGGTTTTCCAGTTCTTCAAAAGTTGGCATTGGTCCAAACCACTCAGCAATAATTCCATAAAAAATGAAAACGACTATCCCTAACATCAATGCCCAAATTAGCCATAATTTGAAAATATAATTGAAGAATTTTTTCTTTTTGGGATTGTGATTTGTCATCGTAATTTTACCCTTTGAGTTACGTGTATTAATGTTAATTGTGATCTTTCTCAATAAATATACCTATGTCGCTTAATCCATTAAGGGTATCTACACGCATGGCTTGTTGTATTAAGAATTTATATGTTCCTGTCAATGGAAACCGAAGTCCAGATTTAAGTAAGATTTTGTTTTCCTTAACATCACTCCACCCTTTTCCTAGCCACTTACCTTCTTCATTGGCTAACATGCATTCGATGGTATCGCGGCTAATATTTCCATTGGGGAATTCTGTTAACAGAAATAAATATAGATTGCTATATCTATAGGAAGTATTATTACGAATTACCAACCCAAAATCATGGGGGTTAAGAGTATCGGTAATATTTATATTAAATGAAACAGATTTGTTGTCTGGCCATCCATATGAATGAAGATCGACATGTTCATTATATACTGTATTAGTATCACAAGAATATAATGATAGCATAATTGAAATAATTGCAAGTATGAATATCTGTTTTTTAAACATCGTTAAATATTATGTTATAATAATGTAGATTCAGTGCAATTATTATTTATAAATAAAATATTTGTTTAAATATAACCTGTAATATCGTTTGAATTGCCATCATCAATATTGTCAACTTGTGTGTTTTGTTCAGCGAATTTCTCAAGTTCAGCTGGAAATTTATTTTTTTTATTCTGCCGAAGTATATATTTTACCTTTTCAATCGGAATTGCCATCATATTGTTTGATTCACCAGCATATGCATACCACATTGTCTTTTTAAATACCTCACTTTTAATATAGTAAGCTTTACCTTTTTTCGTAACCAATGGAATTGAATTATCCGGAAAATCTTGTAGTGTTTCTATATAATCGTCAACCTCATAATTCAAACAACACTTTAGTTTTCCGCACTGTCCTGCAAGTTTTTGTGGATTAAGTGATAACTGCTGTATACGAGCAGAATTTGTTGACACACTGCTAAAGCTACTCATATATGAAGAGCAACAGAGTTCTCTACCGCATGGCCCTATTCCTCCAACTTTAGCAGCTTCCTGTCGAACACCAATTTGCTTCATCTCGATTCTAACTTTGAAAGAATCGGCAAGCTTTCTTATTAATTCTCTAAAGTCAACCCTATCATTGGCTGTATAATAGAAAATGGCTTTAGTTTTATCTCCCTGATACTCAACATCATTAATTTTCATCTCAAGATTCAAGTTTGCAGCTATTGACCTTGAACTAAGCATTGTTCTATTTTCCATCTCCACAACCTCAAGCCATTTTTCAATATCAGTAGTGCGAGCATGTCTAAATACACGCTTAATATCTTTTTTTGTTGGATCAACTTGCTTTCGCTTCATTTGAATCTCAACTAATTCACCAGCTAAACTCACAATCCCAATGTCATGACCAGGTGATGCTTCAACAGCAACTATTTCACCTTTTTTCAACACCATATCCGTAGGGCTTGAAAAAAAGTCTTTACGTCCATTTTTAAACCTTACCTCAACTATATTATAATCTGAGTTTACTGCGGCATCAGTGTATTCCGAAAGCCAGTCGTGGGCACTTAATTTACAGCATCGCAATTGGTTAACAAAAAGATCTTCGGGGTTGCTACCTCTTACAGTGCAACATCCTCTGGATTGAATTATATTTTCTTGTTGTAAGCTATTTTCTTTTGATTCTTCCATTTCCCTTCTACCTGTTCTATCTCTATTATGTATTTTACAAAGATAATCATAATGTTTGTATTGCTATCTGTATTCCAAGTGATTGGTTATTGAGCTAATACTAGTTATATGTAAAAAAATTGCGCAATGGCTTTGTTAGAAATCAAATATTGTCCTAATAATCAAGAAAATGCCAAAACCTGAGATGCCTATACCTGCAATTTTATTAATTAGTATCAGAAATTTATCGGTAACAATCGCTTTTAATTTACTTGCGGCAAATGTTTTTATTATATCTGTTAAAAGAACAATGGATAATGTTCCTGAAAAGAAGATAATAAGTTTTACATAGTCGGCATTATACCTTGCTGTTATCCCAACAATAATACTAATCCAAAAAATCCATACAAAAGGGTTAACAGCATTTAATAAAAATCCTTTGCCAATATATAATAAAGGGTGTGTGGAATTAATCTCAGATTTGGTTTCACCATCTTCTATTTCAGTCTTTTTCAGGTAAGTAACTATGCCAAAAACAATGATTATTATTCCACCTACAATTCCAATAATATTAAAGTTGTTAATGTTAGACATAATTGTTGCTGCACCAAAAATAGATAATGTAACAATTAGTAGATCATTTAAAAAGATACCAAAGGCGAGTAATATACCAGGAATTAAACCTCTAAATATGCCTGTTTGGATAAGTGCAAAAAATGCAGGCCCAAAACCAAATAGAAAGGCTAAGGACAGACCAAGAACAGTTCCTTCAATAAAGACATCCATGAGTTGGATTAAGCTTTTTTATCAATAAAATTATGCCTAACAAGGTATGCTTCCCACTCTTCAATACGGGAGTTTTTTAGAACTCTGGGGAATTTATTTGCACTACCTTCTTTCCCTGTTTCTTTCATATAGTTATAAAAAACTTTAGAAGGTAGTACTGTAACACAAACATCTTTAATGGCTTCCATACGTTCAACTCTATAATCATCATTTAAATTCTTAAGATGATGATCAATGATTTTAGCTGCATTATCCCCATCAAGTTTATCATCTGTACCAATATACCACCGATGGGCAAATAAGCTTCCATGATTAACACCTGCAACTGTAAACTCTTTAACTTCAATATCAAGTTCTTCTTGCAATAACTCAAGAGCCCTATTCATGTTTTCTTGCGATAAATGTTCACCACATATGCTAATAAAGTGCTTTGTACGACCAGTTATTATTATTTCTGAGTTTTCTTTGCTAACAAATTTAATTGTATCACCTAGTAGATATCTCCATGCTCCTGCATTTGTTGACATTAAAAGAGCATAGTCAACCCCTTCTTCTATTTCACCAATAGTTAATGTTTGAGGTTTTTCTCTAAAATTTCCTTCTTCGTCAAAATTTTTGTCATTAAAAGGAACAAATTCATAATAGATACCATTATCCAGCACAAGTTCCATCCCTTTTGTGTCTTTTCCATTTTGGAAAGCAACATACCCTTCAGAAGCTAAGTAGGATTCGTTGTATATAAGTGGTTTTGCCACAAGCTTTTCAAAACTCTTTACATATGGTTTAAATGACACTCCACTGTGTACATATGCGGCTAAGTTTGGCCAAATATCGTGAATAGTATCAACTTTATACTCTTCTATTATCCGTTCCATTAATATTTGCACCCAGGCTGGCACTCCAACTATTATTCCAATATCCCATGTTGGAGCTTTGCGAACCATTTCATTTAACTTGGTGGCCCAATCATGGGTTTTAGAAATACGTCGACCAGGGCGATAGAAATGCTGAAACCAAAATGGAATATTTCCTGCGGTAATTCCAGATAGATCGCCTTCATAATAAGTACCATTATATTGGAGATGAGTACTTCCTCCAATCATCAGTATTCCTTTTTCATAAAACTCGATTGGAAAATCAAACTTAGTTGTAGAAATAAGCTGTCTAAGAGTGACTTGTTTAATTCCTCGCAGCATATCGCTAGTTATAGGAATATATTTACTTGATGCATCGGAAGTCCCTGAACTTAAGGCAAAGTATTTAACTCGTCCGGGCCAGGCAACATATGATTCTCCATTTAAAGCACGATACCACCAACGTTTGTACATTGACTGATAGTCGTGAACAGGAACAGTATCTGAAAATGATTTTTGTAAGTCAGATGAATTAAGGAGGCTTGAAAATTTGTAATGTTCACCAATTGCTGTAAACTGTGACTTTCGAATTAACTTTACAAGTTCTCGTTTCTGAGCAACCACAGGGCTATTTTTCCTGCGTTGTTTTTCAACGGGAAGATTTCTTAGTTCAAATGCTTTCTTTATTATACTTCCAAGTATTGGCATTATTTTTTATCAATTAAAATGCCAACAAATTTATTAAAATTTGGCTACAATAAACCTAATTCTAACTTTGCTTCTTCAGTCATCATATCCTGATCCCAGGGTGGATCAAAAGTAATCTCAACTTCTGATTCAGTAATACCCTTTAAATAGCTAATTTCTTCCTTTACCTGTGCTGGCATGCTTTCGGCAACAGGGCAGTTGGGTGAAGTTAATGTCATGAGTACTTTGGCTTTACCCGCTTCATCAATATTAATCTCATATATTAAACCAAGTGCATATATATCAACAGGAATTTCCGGATCGTAGATATTCTTTAACACTACAATAATCTTTTCCTCAAGTTTACGTAATTCTTCTTTGTTCATTTCTTTTAGTTAATTTTTCAATATCAGGGATGATCAACTATTCTGTTTTATTTGTAAGGCTCTTGCATATAGTTGCATCTGTTTTACCATAGAAACTAGCCCATTAGCTCTTGTGGGTGATAAATGTGATTTTAAACCAATTTCGTCCAGAAAGCTAAAATCAGCACCAACAATTTCAGATGGTTCACTTCCTGATAATACTTTTATAAGTAATGATATAATACCTTTTGTGATAACAGCATCACTGTCAGCAGTAAAACTTATTAATCCTTGTTTATCTTCAGCATGTAGCCATACTCTTGATTGACATCCAGATATTAAATGTGTTTCGTTTCTGTATTTTTCATCGATTAAAGGCAATTCTTTTCCCAACTCAATTAAGTAGGAATACTTGTCCATCCAGTCGTCAAACATTGAAAATTCTTCAACTATTGTCTTTGCTTTTTCTTGAACAGTCATGATTGTATATTGATTTATTATAATAACATTTTCAAAGCTTTTTTTAAAGCTTCAACAAAAACATTCACTTCATCTTTGGTATTGTACATTCCAAAAGAAGCGCGTAGTGTTCCAGAAATACTAAGGCATTCCATTAATGGTTGTGCACAATGATTTCCAGTTCGAATTGCTACACCCATTTGATCAAGTAATGTCCCAAGGTCGAAAGGATGTATACCCTCAATAATAAGTGATAATACAGCAGTTTTTTCATTGGACTCACCAATTATTCGTAAACCATCTATTTCTTTTACTTTATTCGTAGCATAATCCAGAAGCTCATCTTCATGAAATCTTATGTTACTTATACCATGACTTTCGATATATCTTAACCCTGCTTCCATGCCTAGTACTCCGGCAACATCTGGAGTCCCTGCTTCAAATTTATATGGTATTTCGTTAAATGTGGTTTCTTTAAAACTTACACTACTTATCATTTCACCACCATATTGATAAGGTGATAAACGGTCCAGCCATTCTGTTTTCCCGTACAATGCACCCATACCCATAGGACCATAGGCTTTATGTGCCGAAAAAGCATAAAAATCACAATCTAAATCCTGAACATCAACTGGCATATGGGCAATGGCTTGAGCACCATCAATTAGAACCGGTACATTATGTTTATGAGCTATGCTTACAATTTCTTTGATGGGATTTATTGTTCCCAGTACATTTGATATATGAGCAATAGCTAGCATTTTTGTTGAACTACTAATTAATTCCTCCAACTCGTTTAAATCGAGTGATCCATTGGGTTGAACATGCAAGTGTTGTAGTTTTGCTTTTTGCCTTATACATAATTGTTGCCAAGGAACCATATTTGAATGATGTTCCATATCTGTCACAATTATTTCATCATTTGGAAATATGAAATCACTCATTGCCGTAGCAACCAGATTTATTGATTCGGTAGCTCCTTTGGTGAAAATTATTTCCCTTTGGCTGCTTGCCCCAATAAATTGAGCAATATATTTTCGTGCATTCTCAAAATGATCAGTTGCTAGCTGACTTAGGTAATGTGTGCCTCTGTGTACATTACTGTTTTCGTTTTTGTAATAGTCAGATATTCTGTTTATTACCTGAATAGGTTTTTGAGTAGTTGCTCCATTGTCGAAATAAACAAGAGGTTTGTTATGAATCTTTTTCGACAATATTGGAAACTCGGATCTTATTTTTTCGATATCCAATTTCATGCTTCTATATTTTACTCATGTCGATTTCGAATTCAACAGGAATATCAGGAGTGGAACAATGTAACACACATTTCTCACAAATTGACAAATCACCACGAAGACGTTTTTTAACCATATCATCAATACTGTCCTGTAAAGGTTGAATTGTAATTTTATTCGTGACTTCAGTCACAAATGCATACATTAACAGTAGTTTAGCATTGCTTTCAGAAATGCCACGTTGCATTAAATAAAACAAAGCATCGTTATCGAGCTGACCAACAGTGGCGCCATGACTACATTTAACATCATCAGCATAAATCTCCAAAAATGGCATAGTATCAATTGATGCTGTTGATTTCATTAAAATATTTGCATTTCTTTGAAAGGCCAATGTTTTTTGTGCATCTCTTGCTACGTATATATATCCATTAAATACTCCTGAGGCATTGTCGTCTAATACTCCCTTAAATAATTCGGAACTTGTGCAATTCGGAGCTGAATGGATTACTTTTATCTGATTGTCGACATGTTGGTTGTCATCCATAAGATACATTCCGCTTATGTCAGCATTGGCATTTTCTCCAATTAAATCTACTATAAATTCATTTCGAATAACGCCTCCGTTAAAGGTAAGCACATTTATTTTTAGATCACTACCACTTTTTTGTTGTACACAGGATGAATTAACCAGGGTTGTGTTATTATTAAGATTTTGAAGTTTATAAAGATCGAGACTCGCATTTTCATGCAGAAATATTTCAGTATTCGTAGTTAGAAACCCAGGTTGTTGGTTAATGGAATCATCGCAATGTAAAAATGATAGTTTACTATTTTTTCCTAGTACTATTAGGTTTCGTGTGTTTATCATTGTATTGTTTTCACGATTAACCATCTTGATTAACTGGATAGCCTTTTCGGAAACAACATTATCAGGCACATGAATGAAAAATCCATCAGTGAACAAAGCAGCATTTGCAGCATTTAATCCATTACCATCTGTTTTGGCCAATGAGTTAAAATATTTATCAATTAATTCTGGATATTTTTTTTGAGCTGCATTAATACTTCCAACTATTATTCCATTGTCTAATTCTTGTATCTGTTCTTCTTCCGGACTATAATACCAACCGTTTAACAGAGCAAAAACATTTGTGTTAAATCCATGAACATTACAATGAAAAATTTCATTTATCTCTTTATTAAAAACAGGCTTGTTATCCCCAATAGTAAATTCTTTCTTATACAAATCACTGAGGTTAGTGGTTCGCCATTTTTCTAGTTTTGTAGTTGGGAGACCAATTTTTTTGAAATCCTCAATTCCATTTTTCCTTGCCAGAGATATACTAGGGTGAGGTGAGGTGTATATATTTCCCCTATTTTCCTCATAGCTTTTAGTCAAGGATAATTCCAGGGGGTAATTCATATTATTTGATAAGCTCATAATTCTAATTCTTATCTGTTAACATCGTAATCTTTAATCCAATCATATCCTTTTTCTTCCAGCTCAAGTGCTAAACCTTTACCACCTGATTTTACAATCCTTCCGTCGTACATTACATGTACAAAATCGGGTACAATGTAATCAAGTAATCTTTGGTAATGTGTTATCACAACAAATGCATTATCCTCTGATCGAAGTGCATTTACACCGTTAGCCACTACTTTTAATGCATCTATATCAAGTCCAGAGTCGGTTTCATCCAGAACTGCAAATGTTGGTTCAAGCATTGCCATTTGGAAGATCTCGTTTTTCTTTTTTTCACCACCCGAGAAACCTTCGTTGACAGATCGATTGGTAAGCTTAGATTGAATATCAACCAATTTCTTTTTTTCTTCCATCCTCTTTAGAAATTCACCAGCTGGAATTGGGGCTTCACCCATAAATTCACGTTTTGCGTTTAGGGCTGTTCGCATAAAATTAGTTATGCTTACACCGGGTATTTCAACAGGGTATTGGAAGCTTAAGAATATTCCTTCATTTGCTCTAACATCTGGAGCCAAATCAATAATATTCTTACCCTTATATATGATTTCACCTGATGTAATTTCGTAACCCTCGCGACCTGTAATTGCGGCTGCGAGTGTGCTCTTTCCAGTTCCATTTGGTCCCATTATGGCATGTACTTCCCCATAATTAACACTTAGGTTAAAACCCTTTAAAATTTCTTTTCCATGAATGGAAACATGTAGATCTTTTATATTTAGTAACATTCTTCTATGTTTTTTCTTCAATTAATTCTGTATCTAATATTAATATAGTTTACAACTATCCCACACTTCCTTCAAGTGTAATGGCAAGTAATTTTTGAGCTTCAACTGCAAACTCCATTGGCAATTTATTCAATACTTCTTTGGCATAACCATTTACAATTAGACCAATGGATTTTTCAGTATCAATGCCCCTTTGTTGACAGTAAAACAGCTGATCTTCAGATATTTTAGAAGTTGTAGCTTCGTGCTCAACAACTGAAGAGCGGTTATTGTTTTTTATATAAGGAAATGTATGTGCTCCACATTTGTCTCCCAATAAAAGAGAGTCGCATTGTGAAAAGTTACGAGCATTGTCTGCTTTTTTTGAAACCCTTACTAATCCTCGGTAGCTATTGTTACTTTTGCCTGCAGAAATACCCTTTGAGATAATTGTACTCTTGGTATTTTTACCAATGTGAATCATTTTTGTTCCGGTATCGGCTTGCTGCATATTATTTGTAACTGCAACCGAGTAAAACTCACCAATTGAATTATCACCCAATAATGTACAACTTGGATATTTCCATGTAATTGCTGATCCAGTTTCAACCTGAGTCCAACTTATTTTTGAGTTTTTACCCTTACATAAACCTCTCTTGGTTACAAAATTGTAAATTCCCCCAACTCCGTTTTTATCCCCTGGGTACCAGTTTTGTACAGTAGAGTATTTTACTTCCGCATCATCGAAAGTGATAATTTCTACGATTGCTGCGTGAAGTTGATTTTCATCACGTTGTGGGGCAGTACATCCTTCAAGATAACTTACATAAGATCCTTCGTCCGCAACTAAAAGTGTTCTTTCAAACTGACCAGTGTTAGCTGCATTAATTCTGAAATATGTGCTTAGTTCAATTGGACATCTTACTCCTTTTGGGATATAACAGAATGATCCATCACTAAAAACTGCTGAATTAAGTGCTGCAAAAAAATTATCAGTATGCGGAACTACAGTTCCCAAATATTTTTTTACCAGTTCGGGATGATTTTGTACAGCCTCACTAAAGGAGCAAAAAATTATACCATGTTTTGCTAGTGTATCCTGAAATGTAGTCTTTACACTAACACTATCAATTACAGCATCAACAGCAACGCCTGTTAACATTTTTTGTTCATCCAACGAAATACCAAGTTTATTGAAAGTGTCCAGTAACTCTGGATCTACTTCATCAAGGCTCTCTTTAACTTCCTTTTGTTTTGGAGCAGCATAGTATATTATATCTTGATAATTAATTGGGGGGTGGTTTAGTAGTGCCCAGTCAGGTTCTTCTATTGTAAGCCAGTATCTATATGCCTTTAATCTATATTCAAGAAGCCATTCGGGCTCATTTTTCTTTTTTGATATAAATTTTACAGTATCTTCGGTAAGCCCCATTGGAGCTGTTTCTGTCTCAATGTCAGTAACAAAACCATACTTATATTCACTGGATGTAACCTCCTCTAGTATATTCTCATTTTCCTTTTCTTCCTTCATTACATTCCTAATTTAGAATAATTATAAATAAGATTGCAAAATTAATAAATTTACTCATACCTAGTAATTTAATCTAATCTATAATTCATTATTTCTATATTTGTATTAATTGTAATTCTAGGAATTAATTAAAGTTTTATAAACGACTGGTATAATGAAAAATAGCTACACAAAAGAACAGATTAGGTCGCAAATACAAATTGTATTGAAGAACGGAACTTTTTGTCACCTGGGTATGGCAAAAGATAATAAACCTTATGTACTAACTGTTAATTACGGATATGATGATGAGTTCATATATTTTCATGGATCGCAAAAAGGAAAGAAAGTAGATATCATTTCCAAAAACCCAAGTGTTTGCTTCGAAGTTAACTACGGGGGTGAGGTGTTTTCGAACAAGCAATCGTGTAATTGGGGAACAAAATTCCGGTCAATAGTTGGAAATGGAAAAGCCGAACTAATTAATAATGAAGAAACAAAAAAGAAAGCTTTACTTGCAATAATGAGAAAATATTCAGGAAATAATGATCATGAATTCAATCCTCATGTAGTTACCCATACTAATGTTTACAGAGTAAGTTTAAAAGATGTTACCGCAAAACAAAATCATATGTATTGGGGAGATTAAATGGGAATTATAAGATGGGATTATGAAGCTTGTGGCATTAGTATAGCCTCAAGTAAGTAAGTAACAAAACTTAGGACTATGCTAAATATTAATGCCCACCAAAAACCATCAACTCTAAAACCACCTACAATTGCACTGGCCAATAGTATTATCAACGCGTTTATAACAAAAAGGAATAGACCAAAAGTTACAACTGTAATTGGTATAGATAGGAAAACCATAACAGGTGAAACAAAATAGTTTAGTAATCCCAGAACTATTGCAACAAGAACAGCCGTCCAAAAGCTTTTTATTTGAATACCAGGAAGTACTGCAGCTGTTACAATTACAGCAATTGCAATTATTAGAATCTGAACAATTATCATCATGATTGAAAGGTTTTTGTGAATATGAACATAAAAGTAATACTTTTTAGAATAGGAAGCATCCAGCAGCTTAATTTATGCTAAACCCATATAAAAATTCAAAATTGACTTGATCATCGTTAAACCTGTAACTGGTTCTTAGGCCAAGTTTTATATTTGGGATAAGGCTTAAAAAATTCCAGTCAGAATATAATTCAACACCTGTAGAGCTGTAACTATCACTACCTCCATTATGGTAATTGTCACCTTGAACGTAATCGTAGTAGGCATGTAGCGTAATTCGTTTTAGATATGCAACAGCAGGAATATCCAAATCAGGATAAATTAACGGTAATGCGTACTCTGCTTTCAGGCTAATCATATTGTCAAGATTAATACCAGTATATCCCCTTGGGGTATTAATCATATTACTATAGCTATAGTTTCCCTTTTGATTGTTTTGAAAACCAGAATACAGTCTGATCCCATGATGCCTAAATAAACCAGGTAAATAATAGGTTTCTGCCCACCCATAGCTTAAACTCACAGAGCTTGAGAAAGGTGTATGACGGTAAAAAAGATTTGTGGTAAATCCCCACTTTGGAAATATATCTTTTCGAGATCTTTTGTAATGTGTGTATGCAAATATCCCATATGAAAGTGAAGTAACTTGGTCTTCTTTAAATTCAGCAGGACTTGTGCCAATTTTTTTTAGGAATTTTTGATCACCTGTTATATAAGGTCTAATGCCCATTACCCATATACCACTTGTTAAACTGAGGGGAACAGAAATACCCAGGGTTAGATTGGTCTCCATCCATTTCAATTCCTGGTTTACATTATTGGTGTCGATGAAGTTAACTCTACGCAGTCCGTAATCAGCAGAAAGGTTAAGCTCTGGATACCAACCGGCATATGTGAAATCAAGTTTTGTTTTTCCAGCAGTTTCATTTTGGTCATAGTAGTATCCAATTGATCCATATGCCGTGCTCAGTATATTCTGAGTTAGAATATTAACACCGGGTTGAAAATCATAATTGTTTAAATCAACAGCAGCTAAGCCCCAACTATGTAGATTTATAAGGTTTCCTAATCTACTGTATTTCTTTTCTGGGTATACTTCTTTGGGTATTTTAGTTTTGTCAAGGTTGAAGTTGTTGGGTGGTGTTAGCTTGTCAATTATATATGATGTCTTAAGATTATTAAGTTCGACTTGGCTGAAGTTTTTTAGATCAAAGGGAATTTTGGATACCTTATAACCATTACTAGTATAAGTTGAAAAATAAAGCGCATCACCTTCAACTGAAAAGGAAGGATCCTCTATGCCAAATCTTACATTTGTAAGTTTATAATGCTTGTTTTCGTAAATATCAATCATGTACATATCACTGGTTCCTTCATATGTTCCTATATAAATTACAGTGTTTTCTTTTAATATGGGTTTTGATATGTTTATATATGAGAAGGGAAGGATAGTACTATATTTCCAAGTTTTTGTATCAATAACAATTATTGATTTACCCTTCTTACCAAGCACTGTTGTTATTAGATATTCATCATCATCCGACCAGCTTGGGTTCATGAAAAACAAATTTTCCTCAGTTCTAAACTCATTTAAAATTTCACCAGTATTAACATCAAGTACAACGAGCGAATATTGATTTAACTCACTAACATGAACTGCCACAAGCTTTGAGGTTTTATTTGCTAATGATGGAACAAATAATCTGCTTCTATGGGTTATTTGTCTTAATTTCTTTCGTTTATAGTTGTATACTTTTATTACCGAATAGTCTCTATTTGACCATCTTGGATCATAGGTTTTTTCATTCCAACACAGCAAACTATCATTGGCTGAAAGCGATTCTTTGAAGTTATTACCTGGAGTAAATAGTTTCTTTTCAGTACCATCCGGAAGGATTTTAATAAATCTGTTAAGATCATCAATGCTTATTTTTTCAGCAATTATGCTACTATCACTCAATGGAATTGCAAAGCGGTAGCTGGTAAAAAATTTGTTCTTTTCATGTTTAATAAAGTAAGGGTCGGTTTTTGTTGAATCTATTTTTCTCCATTCTGTTTCGCGCTCTTCAAGTATGGTCTTGTAGTAGCCAACCTTGCCTAATCCGGTTGTTTTTTTAATACCGTGGGTGAATGGTACTATTGTATAGGGTTTTCTGGCAACCTGGTTTAATACATTATTCCATAGCTCATTACCATATTTAACGTTTCCGGATGTAACGAGTTCATAACCTAGCGTATAATGGTCAGGCACATAATTTTTATAGGATCCGTAAAGAGCTTTATCATATGGATATATTTTTAAATCCAGTACCTGGGCTTTCAAATCCATCGAAAAATCCGGTGATCTTCCTCTGCCGCTACTGCTAAAAATGGTTTCACTAAAAACCGCATCTCCCTCAATAAACCAAAACGGTAAAAAAACTCCCATTATTCCACCAATTGCTTGTTCACCAAATGCATAGGTAAGGCCTTTTGTAAAGCCCTGCTTAAGTTTTTGCATTTGTACAGCATGCCTGTATTCGTGAAGAGTTAATTGTTTATCCCACGTTTGAGCATAAGTGTTTTGGTCGGGCATTTCAAAAAAATCTGCATGCATTGGAGTAGGACTAACCATTGCATTTGATGTTACTGTTTGGTTATGCAGTACAATTTGGAATTTCTTGTTATGATGAAGATAGGGTAAACTAACACTGGTATGAGATAACTCCAATAGATTAATATATTCCTGAGCTTTTTTCTGATAACCCTCGGGATAGATTATCTTAAAGTATGTTGAGTTTAATTGTTTCCATTTTATTGAAGCCGGGTCCTGACCTACAATATAATATTGACCAAAAGATTTATTAACATGAAAAACCCCTGCAATAATTATAATAAAAACAATAAATAGATTCAGCTTAAAATTCATGAATCAAAAATATGATAATTAAGCAAATGTTTACCCCAAGAGTTTGTAATCAATCTGGATATAACATATTATCAATAAGTAATGTTTTACAATAACACCGTTTATAAGTACTTTTGTCCTCGAACTAAATCAGTCTAACAGTGAATAAATTTGAAGAACTGGGAGTAAAATCCAGCTTTGTAAAGGGCATTAGTGAGTTAAATATAATAACTCCAACGGAAATACAATCACAAGCAATACCCATATTGCTAGGTAGCAATACAGATCTTATTGGACAAGCTCAAACAGGTACTGGAAAAACAGCTGCCTATGGATTACCACTGCTTCAAAAAATTAATCCATCAACTAAAAAAGTTCAGGGGTTAATACTATGCCCTACACGGGAATTGGGACAACAGGTAGCAAAACAGTTGTTTAGATTTACTAAGTATTCCGACAAGATTTTTACCGAAGCTGTTTATGGAGGAGCTAAAATTGACAATCAAATTAATGCTCTTAAACGACCAACACACATTATAGTTGCTACGCCTGGTCGCCTGGTTGATTTACTTAAAAGGAAAGCTGTAAATCTTAGTAATGTTAGTACCGTAATCCTTGATGAAGCGGATGAAATGCTAAGTATGGGATTTAAAGAAGACCTGGATGAAATACTTTCTCGTCTTTCAGCATCCAAAAATAAGTGGCTTTTTTCGGCAACTATGCCCCAAGCTCTAAATCAAATTATTAATAAGCATATTTCGGCTGATGCAAAAAAAATTGTTGTTGGCAAATCTAATGTAGTTAATAAGGATATTGAACATCAGTACATAAACTCTAAGGATAATGAGAAGCTAAATGTGTTGGTTAACTTTTTGCGGGCCAATGATGGAAAACGGGGTATGATTTTTTGTAGAACCAAGGCAAATGCCCAACGATTGTCAAAACAACTAGTTGCTAAAAATATTGCAGTCGATGCCTTACATGGCGATTTATTGCAAAAGGAAAGGGATAAAGTAATGAGAGCTTTTAAAAAGAATAGCTTGAAATTACTTGTGGCAACAGATATTGCAGCCAGAGGTTTGGATGTGGATAACCTTTTATTTGTAGTGCATTACCAAATGGCTGAAAAAAAGGAATACTATACCCACAGAAGTGGGCGAACAGCGAGGGCAGGAAAAAAAGGAATATCTTTATGTTTGGTTAACCCTACTGAAATAAATCAGATGAAATATTTTGAGAAAGAATTGGATATTAGATTTTTAAAAAAAGGATAATACAGTTAGGTGCACTAGCTAAAATTCTCTGCAAAATAATTCCATAATGAATCTACCGGAGGGGGTGCAATTATACTAATGGGTTCCTGTTTAACCGGGTGCGTAAAGTCCAAAGATCTCGCATGAAGACTTATTGATGCATCACGATTACTTCGTGGAGCTCCATATTTAAGGTCACCTTTAATGGGACAATTAATGGCAGCCAACTGAGCCCTTATTTGGTGATGTCTCCCAGTTTTAAGTTCAACCTCCAACAAAAAATAACTATCACTCTCTCCAATAAGTTTGTATTTCAATATTGCCTCTTTTGATTCAGGTACTGGTTTTGCAAAAGCTGTGGATTTATTCTTTGTGGTATTTCTAACCATATAATGTACTAACTCTGCCTGTTCTGGGATAGGGCGATTTTGTACAACAGCCCAATACTTTTTTTTAAGGCCAAAGTTTCGGATTAAATAATTCATCTTGGAAAGACCTTTGCTGGTTTTAGCAAATATTACTGCACCACTGGTTGGTCTGTCGATTCGATGAACAATGCCTGTAAAGACGTTTCCGGGTTTATTATATTTTTCCTTGATAAACGATCTAACATCCTCACTTAAAGGAGTGTCACCTGTTTTATCTCCCTGAACAATCTCCGATGGAAGTTTATTTATAACAATAAGATGATTGTCTTCATAAAGTACACGATCTGATATCGGAGGATTATGTAGTAGCATAACTATAGAGTTAGTAGTTTGTCATTGTTGTTTGGTTGTCAGGTAAGTTTTCACGTAACAACAATGATAATGTTTAGTCACATCTAATACTTCTCTTTTTCATTTGGGAATCGTACCTCTTTAACATCATCAATATATGATACAAATGCTTTAATCATTTCATCATGTAGATTGTGATATCTTCTAAGGAAGCGGGGAGAGAAATCCTGATTTATTCCCAGCATATCATGAAGTACAAGCACTTGTCCATCAACATGGGGGCCTGCTCCAATTCCAATTGTTGGTATTGATATGGAGTTTGTTACATCTTCGGCCAGTGTAGAGGGTATTTTTTCAAGAACAACTCCAAAACATCCCGCACTTTCTAAAATTTTTGCATCCCTTTTAAGTTTTTCAGCTTCTTCCTGCTCGGTAGCACGAACCACATATGTGCCAAACTTATTTATGGATTGAGGTGTTAGGCCAAGATGCCCGATTACAGGAATTCCAGCACTTAATATCCTATCGATAGATTCAAGAATCTCCTCACCACCTTCCATCTTAATGGCATTTGCTCCCGACTCTTTCATAATTCTAATGGCAGAGTTTAGAGCTTCTATGGAATTCCCCTGGTAAGTACCAAATGGCAAATCCACAACAACTAATGCTCTTTCAACTGCTCTCATTACAGACGAAGCATGATATATCATCTGATCAAGAGTAATAGGTAAGGTGGTTTTATGCCCGGCCATTACATTTGATGCTGAATCGCCAACCAGAATAACGTCAATCCTGGCCTCATCAAGCAGTTGAGCCATTGAGTAATCATATCCGGTAAGCATTGCAATTTTCTCACCCTTTTGCTTCATTTCCTGAAGCACGTGAGTTGTGATCTTTGGAAGGTCCCTTGTTGTATTCATCAATACAATTATTGTTAACAGGGCAAAAGTATTATAATTTGAGAAATGAGAATAATTTATGTCATTTTTGATAAAGATATTTTCTGTGGTTTTTTGTAAATGATTTTAAGCAAGGATTTTAGTGTGATTGAAAGAATCCTTTGTTGTGAAAAAATCATTCAACATGTTTTCCGATAACACATGTAATTCTACATTTGAAACAACACTAATTTTAGTACATTAATTATAATAAATTTGCACCTTTTAAGTTTACCATGTAATGAGGGATAGAAGCACCAACTATAAGTCGATATTTGTTCTTATTTCGATTTTGGTAATTAGTTTACCGATATCACTAGTTGCTCAAACAGCAACAGTTAAGGGAAAAGTACTCAATAATAGAGGCAATGCAATAGAGCTTGCTAATGTTGCTATTGTAGGAGAACCTGGTGGTACAACAACCAACGAAAAAGGGAGTTTTAAACTTGAAGTACCTGCGGAAAAGGATATTATTCTGGCCATTACATATGTTGGTTTTGCAGATAGTCGTCGAAAGATGAATCTTAAATCTGGAGAAACCAAGAATATTGAAATAAAACTGGAATCAACTACCACTAATTTGCCTGGGTTTGAAGTTAAAGATGAACAACTACGCACTCAAAGTATGGTTAGGCTTAACCCCAAGGATGCAAACCTGGCACCATCGCTAACCGAAGGAGTTAGTGATATAATTAAAACTTTACCCGGAGTATCTTCATCAAATGAAATGAGCTCCCAATACTCTGTACGAGGAGGAAATTTTGATGAGAATCTGGTATATGTAAATGACATAGAAATCTATCGCCCCTTTTTGGTAAACTCAGGTCAACAAGAGGGACTTAGTTTCGTAAACTCATCTTTGGTATCATCCCTGCTATTTTCAGCAGGTGGATTTGGGGTTCAATATGGTGATAAAATGTCATCGGTACTGGATGTTCAATATAAAGTACCATCCGAATTTGGAGGATCTTTTTCGGCAAGCTTGCTAGGTGCTGAACTTAATTTTGGTGGTACTGCTGCTCAGGATAAGTTTACTTATTTAGTTGGTGCACGCTATAAAACAAATAGTTATCTGCTAAACAGTTTGGAAACCCAAGGTGAATATCAACCAGAGTTTATGGATGTTCAATCTCTATTTACATACAAACTTAGTGATAAGTGGGACCTGTCTTTTCTTGGATACTATTCACACAATAAATATAAGGTAGTGCCAGCTAATCGAGAAACTGATTTCGGAACTTTTCAAGAAGTAATTAGGTTTAAGGTTTACTTTGATGGTAACGAAACAGATCGTTATGATATGTATCAGGGTGGTATAACTCTGGGATATAAACCAGCTAAAAACACCAACCTTAAACTAATCGTTTCTGCATTCAACACAAATGAATCCGAAACATATGATATCCAGGGACAATACTGGATTGGGCAGGTTGAAACAAGTTTGGGAAGTGAAGAATACGGGGAGGCTGTGCAATCTCAAGGTATAGGTACATACTTGCTTCATGCACGTAATTACTTCAAAGCTAACGTTGTTTCGGCTGAGCATAAAGGTGTAATTATTAAAGAAAAAAGTACCCTTAAATGGGGAGTGAAGTATCAACATCAGGAAGTTGATGACAAATTACGTGAGTGGGAGATGGTTGATTCAGCAGGATATTCATTGCCTAATCCCACTGATACACCCGGAAATCCCAATCCCAATAATCCCAATCTGGAAATCAAGGATTTTGTGAGCGCAAAAAATCATCTTGTTACCAATAGGGTTTCAGCTTATTTATCTAACCAATGGAATCTTAAGACAAAAGATAATAGTGAGATTACAATAACTGCCGGATTAAGAGGTAACTACTGGGATTATAATGAGGAGTTCTTATTAGCACCCAGAGTGAATTTCTCATATAAACCATCAAAAAACCCAAATCTTGTTTTCAGGTTTGCTTCAGGGATTTATTACCAAACTCCGTTTTATAGGGAAATGCGTAGCATCGAAGGCACTCTAAATCCAAATGTTAAATCCCAAAAATCCACACATTTTATAGCCGGTAGCGATTATCGATTTAATACCTGGAACCGACCATTTATTTTTACAACCGAAGTATATTATAAAATGTTGGATAACCTAATACCTTACTATGTAGATAACGTGAGGATAAGATATCTTACGGATCAGTTAGCAAGAGGATATGCTGCGGGAATTGACTTTAAAATCTACGGCGAATTTGTAAAGGGTATCGATAGTTGGATGAGCTTGTCAATAATGCAGACCAAGGAAGATATTTACGACGATTTTTATTATGATTACTATAATTCAGAGGGAGAGAAAATAGTTTCTGGGATAAGTATGGATACGGATGTGGCTGATAGTACAAGGGTTGAACCTGGTTTAATTCCACGTCCTACCGACCAAAGGGTAAACTTCTCAATCTTTTTTCAGGACTATATACCAAATCATCCATATTTAAAAATGCATTTACGATTACTCTTTAGTACCGGACTTCCGTTTGGTGCTCCAGATACTGAAAGATATAATCATACATTACGAATGCCCGACTATCGTAGGGTCGACATCGGCTTCTCATATCAGTTTATAAACGAAGGAACAACTTTTGGGAAAGGAAATCCATTTAAGCACTTTAAAAATATGTGGGTAAGTCTCGAAGTATTTAATCTGCTCCAGATATATAACACTGTTTCTTACATCTGGATAAAAGATATAAATAGCCGACAATATGCTGTTCCTAATTATCTCACCCCAAGGCTGTTAAATATTAAATTGACTGCAGAGTTTTAGTTTTGGAATAATTAAGAATCAAGAGCCAGGAGCCAAGAATCAAGATATACTTTATTTCTTCTAGTTTGTATAAATGTATTATTGGTTTACATCGGTGAAGAAACACCCCTATTAATCCAATCTAAATAGGTCTATTAGTTATTATACCAATTAGGTATCAAAATGCGCCTTTTAAATCAAAATATTCTTCTTCTTAGAGAAATGGAATACTACATGCATAGCATCACCATGGAAGAAATAATTTATGAAAATAAGATGGAAATATAAATGTTTTAAAGCGCATTTTGGTTGCTATTTGGTATTCTACGTAGTTCTAATTCTATGTGATCTTGCAACCCTATATTTATCTCGACTCTTTTTACCAGTATCAATTCTCAGTCCTGAATATCAACCAAATATACTATAAGCGACATAAACAAATAGAGTAGTATAATAAATGGTATTGAAACTATCTGGAGGAAAATTACTAGTACTAATGATAAACCTAGGAATATATATTTAGTCATATTTTGCTTAAACCCTATTCCAATAAACTTCAACGAGAACATAGGGAAACTGGATACCATTAAAATTGAACCAACAATTGCTATTGTCAACAGAAAGTAAGTATTTGTTATAATCATATAAAAGAACTCTTTATCTTCAAACAGATACGAACGAATTAATGGCAGTGATGCAACAAGTATCCCCATTGCTGGTATAGGTAACCCTTTAAATGAAATGGTTTGTTCATCGTCAACGTTAAATTTCGCCAATCTTAAGGCACCAAACGCTGGAATTACAAATGCTAAAAAAGGAATGATGCTAAAGCTTTCTGCACTTTGTCCGGGTTGGCCATGACTAACGCTTAACATATAGTACATTATAAAGCCAGGTGCTACACCAAACGATACCACATCGGCCAACGAATCCAACTCGGCGCCCATTTCCGACATTGCATTTAGTAACTTGGCAGCTAGCCCATCGAAAAAATCAAATACCGCAGCAGCGAAAATAAAATATGCTGCCAATTCAATATTCCCGTTCATAACCGAATAAATCGAAAGTATCCCCGACAGTAAATTAAAAAGTGTTATGATATTTGGTATATGATTTTTCATAATTCTGATTTTTTACAATACTCAAATGTACATTTTTTATTCAAATGTAGTATGATTTAACTGCTGGAGATTTATTTGTTTTAGCACAACATCAATGGATATTAGTTTTAGTGTAACTATATAATTCGCCATGTATAAAAGTGGGAAGGCACAGCACTAAATTCAATGTGATATAATTATTCCAGACCTGTTTTTTTAGGCGGCTAATAAACACAACCGCAATGGCTTACGCTTTTATTACCGGGCTTTACATTATAGCACCCTTGTGTATTAAAATATCTCTAACCAAAGTTTGAGCTTCATACTTCAGCTAAACTTTTGTAGTTGATACAATTAATACACTTCGGGTGGCTGTCATTTCAATCCCTGCCGCAATCATCAATACATTGATAATTAATTCTTATGAAAACTTGACCTTTAACTTGATAAGTTAATCAAAATGCTCGGCATCAAATACTCTATTCCAAGTCCACTGTTTTCATGCTCATATTCACTATAGCCATAAACCCTTATATCTTTATATCCCAAACCCCATCCCTAATACTATAATATCTAATCATCTCATACAAAATATATATTCGATTAAATAATAACTTTACTTTTGCCTTTTATTGATACTTATGAGCACTATTGGTGATATTAAAATTGAGGAGTATAACTATAAACTTCCTGATAATAAGATAGCTAAATATCCACTCGAAAAACGCGATATGTCTAAGCTACTTTTTCAACATGGTACAGATATTGAAGAAAGGAGCTTTAAGGAATTACCCACATTACTTCCTAAAAAATCTTTACTAATTTTCAACAAAACCAAGGTAGTAAATGCCCGTTTAATCTTTAAAAAAAGCACAGGTGCAACAATCGAAATATTTTGTCTCGAACCAGTTGAACCGGTTAATGATTTTCAACTGGCATATGAACAAAAGTCGCCAGTTGTATGGAAATGTCTGGTAGGAAATGCCAAGAGATGGAAGAGTGGTGTTCTTGAACTGGAAACTAGTATTGCTGGCAAACCTGTTATACTATGTGCTGAAAAAGTAGATCAACTAAACGAAGGTTTCTTGATTCGATTTAGTTGGGATAATCATGAAGTATCGTTCTCAGAAATTGTATTACATAGTGGAATGGTGCCAATACCACCCTATTTAAATCGCAGGGCCGAAGAGGATGACAAAAAAAGATATCAAACAATATATGCCGAAAAAGAGGGTTCGGTAGCAGCGCCAACAGCAGGTTTGCATTTTACAAACAGTACCATTGCTAACCTAAAAAACAAAGGTGTTGAAATTGATGAACTTACATTACATGTAGGTGCTGGTACATTTAAACCTGTAGTATCGCAAACAATTGAACACCATGAAATGCATACCGAAAAAGTTGTTGTTCCCATCAGTACTCTTAAGCACATATTAAATAAGATTAATGATCCCATAATACCAGTTGGTACAACCAGTATGAGGACAATTGAGAGCCTTTACTGGATGGCTCTGAAACTCAAAAATGGTCATAAAGAGTTCGTGGTTGAACAATGGGATCCATATACTTTAAATAAAGATAACGGATTCTCAAGTGGTTTCGCTTTGGAGTATTTAATTGCATATTTAATGGAAAATGACATTGATGAGATCAAAGGTGAAACCAGACTAATGATTGCTCCGGGATATAAATTTAAATTTGCTTCGGGATTAATAACAAACTTTCATCAACCAAAAAGCACTTTATTGCTGCTTGTTTCTGCATTAATTGGAAAAAGCTGGAAATCAGCATATGATTTTGCATTGTCTAACAATTTCCGCTTTTTGAGTTATGGAGATAGTTGCTTATTTTTGCCTGATAAGCTAGTGCTTAAATAACTACATCCATATTTTATTGCACAAAAATTATATAATAACAAAAACAACTACCATGACATTTAACAGAGCTATCCCTTTATTTCTAGTCGTATTGTTTCTTTATTCATGTAATAGTGTGCCTGTAACAGGTCGAAAACAATTAACCATAATTCCAAATAATGAATTAATGGCCATGAGTTTCCAGCAATATGATGATTTTTTAAAGGAGAATCCACCAAGCAAGGATGCTACACAAACTCAGGTTGTTAAAAATGTTGGAAATAAAATTAAGAATTCGGTTGTAAGGTATATGGCCGATAATAATTTGTCGGATATGCTTGATGGATATAGTTGGGAATTTAATTATGTAGATAGCGATCAGGTAAATGCATGGTGTATGCCTGGTGGGAAAGTGGTTGTTTATAGTGGCATAATTCCAATTACTCAAAACGAAACCGGATTGGCTGTCGTAATGGGGCACGAAATTGCTCATGCAATTGCCGATCATGGAAACGAACGCATGAGTCAGGAATTAATTCGAACAGCAGGTGGTGTTGGTTTAATGGTAGCTTTAAACGAACAACCACAGGAAACACAGGCTATGTGGATGACTGTATATGGTATAGGAACCGAAGTAGCGGCAATGCTTCCATATAGTCGTCTGCACGAGAGCGAAGCTGATAGGATGGGGCTGATTTTCATGGCAATGGCAGGGTATAACCCACAGGAAGCACCATTGTTTTGGCAACGAATGTCAATGCAGGGAGGTGCAAAACCACCAGAGTTTCTAAGTACTCATCCATCCGATGAAACCCGAGTTAATAACCTAAATAGTTGGATGCCCGAGGCAATGAAGTACTATAATAAAAATACGAATAGTAATACCAAACAAAACAGTGGAAGTGGCAAGCGTAATACAATAAAAATTAGATAATTATTATTGGGTTTAAGCGTATCGCAATTGAAATAGATGTGTCGTATTCACAAAAAAAAGTCCAATCTATCCACAAAAAAAGTTATGTGGATAAACTGAACTATTGTTATTATTATTGTGAATGTTATGCTACAAGTTAATTGCTACAACTTCTTTTATCTCTGGTAGTACCTTCTTAAGTGTGGCTTCAACACCATTTTTAAGAGTAACAGTGCTAAATGCACAAGAACCACAAGCTCCTGTTAATTCAACGTTTACAACATTGTCTTCGGTAATATTTACAAAATTAATATCACCACCATCTGCCTGTAAGTATGGTCGTACTTGATCAAGCACATTTAATACTTTTTGTTCCAATTCTTTATCTGTGGATTCCATGTTTATAGTATTTGGTTATAGTTTATTTATTGGTCTCAAAATTAGTTAAAACTATGCACTTTAGTGCATCTCGCTTTAGCTTCTAAAAATTATATCTTTGTAGGATGTCCGACTATCAAAGATCAAATGGTCATACTGTGTCAAGTTTAACCGCTCATATTGTATGGTCAACAAAATATCGTTATTCAGTGCTAAATGGAGACATTAAAACAAGATGTCGAACTATACTAATTCAAGTTTGCGAAGCAGAAGATGTTGTTATATTGAAAGGCGTTGTTTCAAAAGATCATGTTCATATGCATTTGAGTTATCGCCCATCGCAGTCAATAAGTACTTTAGTTAAGAAACTCAAAGGTAGAAGTTCAAGAAAACTTCAACAAGAGTTTCCTGAACTAAGCAAGAAATACTGGGGTCAACATTTTTGGGCAATCGGTTTTGGTTCTTGGAGTACAGGTAATATCACAGATGATATGGTAAATGAATATTTGGAGCATCATAGGAAACCAACTGATAATGACGATTCAAATTTTATCATCGAATAGCGCAAGACTTTCAGTCTTGGAGAAAACTATGGTACTTTCAGTCCATAGTGGTTTATTTC
>JAERTF010000010.1 GCA_016845105.1 Bacteroidota bacterium
TGCAGCGAAATAAATATACATATACCGTCATAGCAATGTTGTAAACATTAGCTATGAGCAATTTTAAGATCGGGAGTTTGGAACATGGTACCAAATTACTTTTAGCGTGTTGTTGTGACACGTTTTGGCTCAATGCCCAGCAAAAGCTGTATTTATCAAATATGTTCACGCTGTAATTTGGTTTAGCTCCTCATTGAATCACATGAACATTTTGAAATAGAGTTGCGGAGCAACGGTTCAAAATGTCAGCTTTTCGCTGAATGTGATTCAACGGTTTGGCTATGAGTAGTTTGGGATTTTGAAACGATTGGTTTTCAATTTACCTCAAATTTTATTTGACACTACAAGACTTAATATCAGCATATTACCCAAATTACTTATAGCCTTTGTTAGGCACTGGTATTCCTTGTTTTTAGTCATTTTATCTTTCAAATTCACTACTATTTTCATTTCTTCCTGTGCTTTGGCAAGGCATACTCTTTTGAAATTTTTGGTCAAGCGTTGGCTCGTGCGAATTGCAAATGTGTATGGCTTTCGGGCTGGTTTTATATCATTTTCCATATTAACGTTTTCCAAAAGAAATATTTAGAACCTACAACTTCAATTTCATTATTACGTATTTCCGTAATTTTCAAATCAAAGACCATTCCTTTTTCTGCACCATACATTTTTCCATTTATCCACTGTTTTTCTTCGTTATCAAATATAAGATTTTTGATTATTACCTTTCCTAAAAGCAAATCTTTTTGTTTTGATTTATCGGGATTATTAATATCCTTTTTCTGTCCATTTTCAAAACTATTCAGTTTTATTATTTTGCCAAAATATTTACCATTTTATTCAAATATTTCAACATCTATTTTATTTGGTAAATTATATTTCCCTATAATATCATCAGCATTTTGGGCATAAGAATTAAATATCGAAAAACACAACAGTATGCTAAAAATCAAAAAGCTTCTCATTAGAAATTATATTTTATTTTAGTGTAAATCATTGAGTTATCTTGATATTGACCAAATTGACCATCACGTTCTCCTACAAAAATATTCCCCCCTAAAAGTATGGAAAAACTATCATCAAAATCGTAAGTTATTTTAGGCCTTATTAATGCGTCTTGGTCTGACAAACCAATGTATGAGAATAATTCAAGGTGTAAAGTTTCTCTCATCATATCGTAACGAGCCATAAATGTTGCAGTATTATGAAACTCATTATCCGGCATCATATCGTTATAATCCAAAATGTATTTTTGAATAAACTGTGTGCTTAATTTTACTTTTCCAATATTAAAATCTATCCCTGCAACATAGTTTAAATAATCTTTTTGAATTAAAGCATCTTCGGCTGTTGGGTCTTCGGTTTGAAAATATTTACCATTATAATATGCGGCTTCACCCCTAAGTATTACGCCTTTTATTTCTGTGCTAAACGAACCACCTCCAACTGTTAATCTGTGGTGTTCGGGTGTAATTGTCAAGTCTGTCAATATTGGACTTGGTGGCATTGTTGTAGTGTCCATTCCAAATTGTTTTTGCACGTGCATTGTCGGATTATCGTCCCAAGTATAGCCACCCATTAATTCAAAATCTACTTTCGATGTCATTGCCGACCATTTTAAAAAGAACTCGCTATTTTCTAAAGATGGCTTAATTTCACTTTGACTCCAATCAAATGTAGTTAGGGCAGGAAATTCAGGCTGAATATACCAAATAGAATTTGCATCAGGGCGAATTGTTGGCGTAAACTGTGGTATCCAAATAGCCTCAATTGTGCTATTCCCAATGTAATAATCGAGTTTTGTTGCAATTACACCTGTTCGTATTTCATCAAAATCGGGTAATAAAAACTCTGATAGATTAAGTGGTGAGACAATATCTGTAATAAAAACACCGTCTGCTTTTCCCCAAACAATTTGTTGTTTACCAACTCGCAAATCAAAGTTTTTGAAATACATATCCATATATACTTCACGAATATTTAGGTTCAGACTATCGGCATTATAAAGATATACCATAGGATTGGCTTTAAACGCGACTTTCTCGCCTCGCTTTTCAAAATTTAGATTTAGTGTTTGCTGAATAATGGTAAAATCTCCATTTTCATAAGTTACACCTTCATAAGTTCTTGCAAAACCCGAAACATCGAGTTTTTGGGCTTTTGCAAAGGAACTTACAAATAATATTACAACTAATAATATTAACTTATTTCCCATATTCTTAATGTTAAATTCCACGTGTCATAATTCTTTCTGAAAATTTCGATGCTGAAACTCCTGTATTTACTTTTACACCACTTAATATCATTGTAGTTTTATGGTTTTTCTGCACATTTTTCATTTCCGAATTAGTAATAACATAAAAACCGGATATTTCTTCAACTTTCTTAATTGTAAGTATTTTAAGAAGTTCTTCAACTTCATCGTAGAATTCTTTTTTAACACCAACAAAATTTGATTTATCAATCCAAGTGATAGTTTTTGAATACATATAATCTTCATCTTTTGAGATGCTTTCAACCACATAACAAGCCTTGCCATTTATGATTTCTTCTCGCAATAATTTGTGATTATCAGCATTTAATTTTCTGTCGCCCAAATCATCGTAAGTAAAATCAGAACCCATAAAATAATCACTTTTGCTATCGCTCGAAATTCGTTTTACTCTTTTCAAAGCAGGTAAATAAATCCACTGGTCGTCAGATTTGTCACTATCGTAACTCCAATTCATAAACGATGTGTTTTTAACATCGGCAGGTGATTGAAAAAACATTATACTTTTTTCTACATCTCCAAAATCTTTCGAGAACTGCTTAATTGTTCTTATTCTCTGCTTACCCTGTTTGTTTGTCAAGGTCATTTTTAGAGTTGATGTTTGGTCTTCTCCTGTGGCACGATTATATGTTTTGTCGATTATTTGTGTGCCTGTTAATTGTGCATTTGCACTAAATCCTGTTGCTAAAAATATTATAGCAACTACTACTAATTTTAAAGTTCTCATTATTTTGCCTCCTTATTTGATTTATTATTAAAATTTATTTTAGAAATATTTAAAAGCACAAGCATTATTGTAACTGTTCCAATAAAACTTGTGAACATATTTAGCGATACCAATGCACCCAATTCTCTATTTGGTGGGAATACCGAAAATAGCAATACCATAAAACCTGCTATTACAACAATTGCATTATAAGTAATTGCTCGCCCCGAATGTGCCATTGTTTTTTCAGCTATAATTAATTTATCTGATGTTTTTCGTGCATTTATTCTGTATTGCTCAATAAAATGGACTGCATAATCAATTCCAATTCCTATGGCAATACTCGATAATAGTGCTGTTGTTGTGCTTAAAGGAATGTCTAAAAAACCCATTACACCAAAACTTATTCCAGCTGTTACAATAATGGGGACAGATGCAATAAACCCAATTTTAATATTCTTAAACATAATGGATATTAGAACAATTATAATAATTAATGAAAGTATTAAACTCATAATTTGCCCTTCCAAAATAAGGTCGGTAAAAATTAATCCTTTATAGCCACTTCCTGCATATTTAATTTTAATGCCTTGCTTTTTAAAATCACTTTCAAAACTATTTATTACTTCGAGTGCAGAATTTAATGCCTTTGAATTATCACTTTTAAGTTGAAAAGTTATATTCAATTTTTCGTAATCATAATTTACAACTTTGTTCAAATTTTCAGGGTCGCCAGACATTTCGTAAAGCAATAAATATTGAGCAACCATATCTCTGCTATCCGGAATAGTATTGAACTTTTCATCGTCAGCATTCATTACTTTATTCATTCGGTTTATATAATCGGTAAGCGAAAAGGTATTTCCGACTACGGGCAAGTCGTTTTGCACTTTGTGCTGCATTTTATCAACCAATTTCAAAACCTCTGGATTTTTAAATGCATCTTTTTTTCCATTGGCATCAAGAATTAAGTTTAAGGTAGTTGTTCCTCCAAAATGGTCGTTTATAAATTTATCGGTCAATACGATATCGCTATCATTTTCAAATTTGTCAAGAAAACTCGAATTAATCCAGATTTTTTGCATTCCAATAATTGAAACCGCAACAATAGCTATTGTCGCAAATATTGATATACTTTTGTGGTTAACTATCCAATCAGAAAAATTGCGTGCCAATTTATTTTCCGAGTTTGAGGATTTAACTTTCTTCACTTTTGGCAAACCAAAAATCATTATTCCTGCTGGTATTAACACTAACGAAAATACCATCGCCATTAAAACACCAAAAGCGGTAAATATTCCAAAATATTTAATAGGATAAACTTCTGATGTAAGCAATGACACAAAACCAATTGCAGTTGTTATAGAGGTCATTACAACAGGTTTCCACATATTCTGTATCATATCAATTGCACCTTCTTTTTTTGTTGCATTAGGATTTTTGCGTAAAAAAAGTTGCAAATGACTGTATAAATGAATTCCATCGGCAACACCAATAGCAATAAGCATTACAGGTATCATTGTTGAAACGGCATAAATTGGAATTCCACTAACTGCCATCACTCCAAAAGCCCAAAGTGTACTTAAAAAAACAACAGCCATTGTTAGTAATGTGCTTTTAACACTACGTAACATAATAATTAAAACCAAAGTAATAACGAGCAAGACAATCGGAACCATTTTTTTCATATCGGCAGGTCCTAAAAGAGCCATTGTGCCTTCCACAATTGGGCGACCTGCAACGTATAGTTTTATGTTTTCGTTTTCGTAAGATTTTACAAGTTCCAAAATTTCATTATAAAATTCTTGTGTAAAAACATCGTCTTTAATTTCAGCAATCACAACAGTAACAGTTGTGTCTGTTGATACCAAACGACCGTAAACCATTTCGTTTTTTATAACATTCTGTTTTAAATTATTGATTTTTTCAGTCGTTTTCGGAACCCTTTTATAAAAACGTTTTACATCCATTCCATCTTCACTACCTACAATATTGTCAGCAGTATAAAGCGATGTTACATCAGCTTTCTCAATTTCGTCCATTTTTTGCAAACGCTTTGTAAGTTGCTTTAATGTATCCAGCGTTTCTGTATTAAAAATTCCATTTTTGTTTTCAATGGCTACTATAATTCCATCGTTTATACCAAACCATTCTTCTGCTTGGTCACTAAACACAAATGCAGGGTGTTCTTGTGGCATATATTTATCCAAGTTTGTTTCCATTCTTGAATTCTCTTTCATTTGCCAAAACAAAAATGCACTAATAACAATTGTCAGAGCCACGATTACCCACGGTGCTTTTAAAAGTTTCTTTAAGATGTTTTCCATATTATATTAATTTACGTAGTTAATATTAACTAACTTTTTTAATAAAAAAAATAGTATTTTTTATACCATTAATTTGAAAGAATTAATTAGTTTTTCTCCTTCTGTTTTTAGATTAAAATTCTGATTATTTAACTCCCATCGTTTTACTAATAAACGAAGCGAACCCATAAAAATAAGAGCCAAACTGCTTTTGTCAATATCCGTTCTTATATTTTTTTCTTTTTGTCCTATTTCTATAATTTTTTCAATGTTTGCTTGATGCAGATTTAGGATTTCAACAATTTTATTTATTAATATTTCTTCGTTTTTGAAAATCTCCTCTGAAAAAATTACCGAAACAAATGCAGGCTGTTCAGTAAAAATTTCAATCATTTTAGAAAACATAAATTCAATTTTTTCAATGGCTGTATCATTATTATTTACAACCATCATCGACATCATTTCGCCCATTTCTTTAAAATTGTTCAAAATACTTACTAATATTTCTGCTTTGTTTTCAAAATGTCTATAAATTGCAGGTTCAGAAATACCAATTGCTTTTGAAAGGTTTTTAATTGTGAAACCTTGTATTCCCTTTGTTGCAATTAGCTCTATTGAACTTTCAATAATTTGTATTTGTCTTTCTGTCTGCATATTAATTTTATTTACGAGGCAAAGATAGTTAATATTCACTAACCTGCAAATATTTTAACATTTTTTAGTATATCTGTTTTCTGTGAGCGTAAGGGAAAAATTGCTCTTTTAGTTTTTTAGGGTCGGTATTTCGAGGGTTGGCAAAAACTAAATGTGCAATTTGTGCGGTGGCTTTTTATTCTTTTTCTTGTAGTAAATTTGTCATTCTGTTTCGTTCCCCCTGCTTGTGCCTAACGGGTTGTGTATGAGGCGTTGGGCATTGGAACTACAAATTTTCAATTTACAAGCAAATTTCATTTTTGCAATTGTAATCTATTTATTACTTTACTGCCCAATGACTTATACATTTTGTTAGCAACCGGGCTTTCTTT
>JAERTF010000011.1 GCA_016845105.1 Bacteroidota bacterium
ACTTAACAAACAGCACAATTACTAATCAATCAAACAATTATATAATTTAATCATACTATTATGAATAAAACATTATACACATTTATTTTTATACTAAGTATAGGATTATCATCAGTATTCGGACAAAACAAAGAATATACGATAGACACAATGTCAATGTCACCTGGTTACACAAACGATATTTTTTATAGCATGAGTAACGGAGAAGTTGCAAATGTACCACGTGCCGGATGGGATATTGCTTTTTATACAAATACAATGAGCGCAGGTATTATTATTAACGAAGGAAATGGAGTTGAATTATATTCCTATCCCAAAGGAGATACTACTGCATGGGCAAATATTGACACTGTAGGCTTATCAACTTGGACACCACTTTATAATAGCCCTGAGTACTGGGAAGATGGAGCTTTTAACAGGAATGCTACAGGTCATCCTGATTATGGTTGGGGTATATATAATATGGTAACTCACAGCGTTATTGGCGACTCCATTTATATTATTAAGGACGAAGCAGGAATCTATAAAAAACTATGGATTGTGAAAAAAGTTTCTGTTGAAAATATGTATCATATAAGGTATGCAGATATTGATGGTACGAATGAAATGGAAAAGCAGATTGATGCTAAACTTTTTTTATCAAAGAATTTTATATACTTTTCACTGAGCACAGGTGCTGAAGTAGATAGAGAACCAAATACTGAATGGGATATTCTATTTACCAAGTATATTGATTTAACAGAAACAATGTCAGGAGAAATGACAGAATATTTGGTAACAGGAGCTACAAGTAATGTAAATCATCGTGCAAATAAGTACTATCCCGTGCCAGAAGACTTTGAAGGTTGGGGATCCAAACCTCTTGATTCACTTAAAAATACAATTGGATATAACTGGAAGTCTTTTGATATGAGTACTTTTCAGTGGATAGTTGAAGATTCTACCGTTTTCTTTGTTAAAAGTGGAGAGGGAGATATTTATAAACTGGTTTTTACTTATTGGCAGGGAGCTTCAACTGGTGTTTTTGCAATAAATAAAAAATTAGTTTCCATTGTTGGAGTTGGAGAATTAAATGAAACTGGTGGTACATTATCAGTATATCCAAATCCTGCTTCAAAAATGCTTAATATCAAAACCAATTACGACGAAAGCTTCATAGGTAATGTTGTTATTACAGACATTAGTGGAAGACAAGTTTATGGTTCATCATTTGTTAAGGAAAGTTCCATTAATGTTGGTGAATTAACACAGGGGATCTATTTTGTGACAATCTACAACGACAGTTATAAACACACGCAAAAGTTAATAATTAAATAAGATACTCTTAGCATAACAATATTTAGTTGACTACTGGAATATTGTGAATATCATATTGTTATGTTATTTAAGCCTGCTGCGGTTTGTTAGTTCTGCGGCAGGCTATTTTACTTTCTTATTTATATGCAAGATGAAAATTAATATCCAAAAATATTTCATTGCTCTATTGTTTGTCCCATTATTTGGGTTTGCGCAGGAAACACGAATACAAGTGCTCGACAATATTAATTACGAACCGGTAGGTTTTGCAAATGTTATTCTAACACCTTTTGATGATAATACAATAATAGGTGGGTATGTTACCGATATAGATGGTGTGGTTGTAGCTGATATTACTGAAGCATCAATTATTAAAATTAGTTACGTTGGGTTTTTAAATTACACAGATACTATTTACCCAGGAAAAGACAAGACAATATACCTCAAAGCAATATCCTATAACGTTGATGAAGTTGTTATTACAGGTCAGTATGGAGAAACAAAGCAGGATAAATCGATTTACAAAGTAAGTGTTATTAATGCCAAAGAAATTGACCAAAGGGCCGCAGTAAATATTCGTGATGTGTTATCTACCGAACTAAACATACGTACATCTTATGATGGTGCACTCGGCTCATCGATGACAATGCGAGGTTTGGGAGGTGAGCATATAAAACTTCTAATTGATGGAGTTCCAGTTATTGGCCGTGAAAATGGCAATATCGATCTTGATCAAATTAATCTTCAGAATATTGATCATATTGAGGGTGTAAACGGACCAATGTCGGTTGTATATGGAAGTAATGCATTGGCTGGTGTTATTAATATAATTACTAAATCGCCTGATAGGTTGCCCTTTTCTGCAAGTTTAGAAACATATTATGAATCAATTGGTATTTACAATGTTAATACTACAGCATCAGCAGTGCATAAAAGAAATTCGTTAAGTATAACAGGTGGTCGAAATTTCTTTGATGGCTACCTTCCTCCCGGATATAGTATATACTTGATCGATGATGTAGGAAATGTTGAAACAACCTGGAAACCAAAAGAACAATGGAATTTTTCAGCCGATTATAAATATACATGGAATAAGGCATTTTTAAAGTTTGGCGCTTCCTGGTTTAGTCAGGAATTAAGAGATATTGGTAAGTTGCTTCCCATATGGTATGAATCAAGAGTTGACAAATATTTCTTTACAAAAAGACTAGTTCTTAGGTCGGATTTTAAATATGATTTTTCGAAAAAATCACGATTGCAAGCTGTAGCATCATATTCAAAGTACAATAAGGTTAAAAACACTTATTTAAATGACCTTACAACACTTACCAAGTATCCAACACCTGGAATGCAGGATACTTCTACATTTAGTAGTATAATGTTTCGTACAGATTATAGCTATGGAAACGAAAATAGCATACTTAAATACCAATTTGGAATTGACATAAACAATGAGACTGGAGTTGGTAAACGTATTAAAGATAAAGAACAAGAAATTGGTGACTATGCCTTTTTTATGAGTACAAATTATACACCAATACCAGTTTTGAATATACAACCAGGACTTAGGTTTATATATAATACGAAATTTAATGCACCAATTATTTATTCACTTAATGCTAAGTATGATGTTACCGAACGATTCCTTATTCGTGCTTCCGTAGCAAGTGGTTTTCGTGCTCCATCACTTAAGGAATTGTATCTGAATTTTGTTGATGTTAACCATGATATACATGGAAATGAGAATCTAAAAGCTGAAACATCGGTGAGCACAAATGTAATGTTTCAGTACTACAGTACTCCCGTAAGGGATTATGTGTGGGGAATAGAACTAAACTTATTTAATAATAATATCAAGGATAATATTCAGTTATTGCCATTATTAAACGAATCAACGCTATATTCATACATAAATGTAAATAGGTTTCTAACCAGAGGAGTAGAATTGAATTTCAATAATAACATTTATCCTAGGCTTACTCTTAAGTTTGGATTTACCTTTACCGGCCAAAAAATAGATATGTCTGGTGCTAATAATCTTGATTTCGAGTATTATACTGACTATAACGCATCATTTAATTATTGGCTAAAGAAACTAGATTTAACCTTTTCTGTTTATTTTAAACATAATGGAGAATCTCCCAGGCTATATCTTCCTGAAGTTGGAGAAGATCCTATCCTAAGAAAAATGGATTCCTATCAAACTCTTGATATAAACATGAGTAAATGGTTTTGGAAGAAAAGGATAAACTTGCAAGTAGGAGGAAAGAATTTATTTAATAATACTGATATAAGTATTTCTGGATCACCATCAGGTGGTGGAGGTGGTCATACATCAGGAGGTAGTTCATTGCCAGTAAATTGGGGTAGAACATTTTTTGTCAAATTACAATTTAGATATAGCAGATAATGAGTAATAATATAATTATTGTAATTTTAGTATCGTTACTACTAACGTCTTGTTTTAAAAAAGATGAAATGATACCTGCACATGAACCGGGTGATGTAACCACTGTAGTTATTCCTATGACCAGATATTATACCAATCAGGTATATTTTAATTTGGAAAACAATGAGATAACTTCAATGAACGATCGTTCAATATTTGATCTGAATTTTGGATGTAGTGATACTTCCACCTTAATTAGATTAAATACAGCAAATTTTGCAATGGCAGCAGAAACAAATTTTAAGAATTTTGAAGATGTTACCGATACGATAGGGTTAATATGGAAATTTGATAAATCTGATGGAGATATTGACTCCATAGCCTTATTGAACTGGATTAATATTGTAGATGAAGATACATCTTATAATAATAATGTTTGGGTTATTAATAGAGGTATTAGTGCTTTGGGAGTGAATCTTGGGTTAAGGAAAGTAAAGTTTAACAAACTTGAAAGTGACAAATATTATTTTACTTATGCAAACATGGATAATAGCGGATTAGTTGAGTCGTATGTATCTAAAAATAGCAATTGTTTTTACACCCAATTTTCTTTTGACACCAACGAATCAAATCAAACTGAACCTCCAAAATCGGACTGGGATTTGCTATTTACTCAATATACCACACTGCTATTCACCGATGACGGTATAGCTTATCCATATCTGGTAACTGGTGCCATTCAAAAATATGAAAATATAAGAGTGGCTCTTGATACAACTCTCATATTTAGTGAAATATCACTCACCGATACTAGTAAAGTCAATTTTTCTACCAATTTTGATAAAATTGGTTACGACTGGAAAGTTTTGATTGGAGATGTAAATACAGGAGATTTATATTATGAAATAAAATTGGGAAATAATTATTTTATTGAAGTTGATGGATTGTATTACTATAAGCTAAGATTTATTAACTTTTATGATCATACCACTGGTGAAAAGGGTTACCCTACCTTCGAATATCAGAAACTATAGCTTGTTTTAATGCTACATTTATTATGATTACTCTATTTAAACTATTGTTAATATATGGTATGCATTACTTAATCTATTCCTTAATTTTTTTTAGTTTCAGGCAACTAGTTGATTATTTTATATTTTTGCCGCGATTTTTGATTTTTGTTAAAAATCTGTAAATTAATAATAAGGGTAATGTTTACCCGTTGAGATACAACCAAAACTAATTGATACTTTAGTGAAATTTAAATATAGTTACCTTCTACTTCCAATATTACTTATTGCCGGATACTTTCTCTTGCTATACAGTATGCCAAAATATGCCTGGCAATATGTGTTTATGGTAATGCTAGTTTTGGCCGATTTTTATCTTTGGTCTTCTGTAAAAAAGCAAGTATTTAACTACCGTATTTGGCTTCGAATACTTACTATTTCTGTTTATTGGTTTCCATTACTATTGCTAATAATATTGATTGTGGGTTCAGCCATTGTACCAGTGAAAAGCTGGAATGATGCTTTGAGAACATACATGGTGGGTACTATCCTAATATTTTATACTGCCAAATTATTGCCAATAACATTTCTGATTCTTGCTGATATTGTCAGAGTAATTCAAAAGTTATTTTTAATTGTGAAGAAGGATGAACGTAAGCAAATTGTAAAAAAGACAAAGGATGAGGGAATAACTCGTAGTAGGTTTTTACAATATACCGGATTTGTTACTGGTGGATTGGTACTAGGTACTATGTTTACCGGTATGCTAAAATGGGCTTATGAGTTTAAGATATTACGCGAAAAATTATTCTTTTTAAATCTCCCCAAGGATTTTAATGGATACAAGATAGTTCAGATTTCAGATTTACATTTAGGAAGCTGGGCATCAAAAAAACCCTTACAAAGAGCAGTTGACCTTATCAATGATCTAGATCCTGATATTATACTATTTACCGGCGATATTGTAAATTATGCAACAAATGAAGTAATAGGGTTTGAGGATATTCTTTCCGGGTTAAAAGCCAAAGATGGTGTATTTGCTGTTCTTGGTAATCACGATTATGGCAACTATGTTAGCTGGCCTTCAGAAGCTGCCAAGAGAGAAAACATGAAACAATTACTTGGATTTTTTGATGATATTGGTTGGAAATTATTGAATAATGAAAATGAATTAATTAATAGTACATACGGACAACTAGCAATAATTGGGGTTGAAAATTGGGGTGCAAATCCAAGATTCCCAAAATATGGTGATCTTGATAAAGCGATAATTGGTACTGAGAACGCCGATGTAAAAATCCTTATGACCCATGATCCTTCGCATTGGGACAAGGTTGTTATACCTGAAAATTATAATATTGATCTTTCATTATCTGGTCATACTCATGGTTTTCAGTTCGGTATCGAAACCAAGGAAATAAAGTGGAGTCCTGCTAAACTAATGTACAAGCATTGGGCAGGATTGTATGAGGATGAAAACAAATCAGGAAAATATCTTTATGTAAATAGGGGATTGGGGTCAATAGGTTACCCCGGAAGAATAGGTATGTTACCCGAGATTACATTAATCGAACTTTATAACAGTTAATGTTCAATTGTAACAACAGCTAAAATCGAATTAACTTCTTGCACCTTCTAAGATTTTCTTCATCTAATTATTTGATTTAATTATTCATATATTTGACATCATAATAATTTAATAAAGATGTCAAAAAAAATAATTGTACTGGGTGCAGGATTAGTCGGACTACCAATTGCTCTCGACCTCGCCAAAGATTCTAATTTTGAATTAACCATAGCCGATATAGATAACACTAAACTCTCAAAAATTAATAATTCGGATATCATAACAATTGAGGCAGATTTAGGAGATAGTACCCTTTTGGCTAGTTTGATTGAACCATTTGATTTTGTCGTTAATGCAGTTCCTGGATTTATGGGGTTTGAATGTTTGAAAAATTGTATTGAAGCGCATAAAAACGTTGTTGACATTGCCTTTTACCCAGAGGATGTTTTTGAATTATCAGAATTGGCTTTGAAAAACAATGTAACAGTTATTTGTGATATGGGCGTAGCTCCAGGTATGAGTAATTTACTTACTGGTTATGCTGCATCAAAGATGGATACAGTTGAATTTGCTGATATATATGTTGGAGGCTTACCTAAAATAAGGACTAAGCCATGGGAGTATAAGGCAGTTTTCTCACCAAGTGATGTGATTGAAGAGTATACAAGACCAGCAAGAATTGTGAGAAATGGTAGTATTGTAACAGTTGATCCACTAACCGAACTCGAACTTCTGGAATTTGATAATGTTGGGTCGCTTGAAGCATTTAATAGTGATGGGTTAAGATCATTACTTTTTACAATTAAAGCCAATAATATGAGAGAAAAAACCCTCAGGTATCCAGGTTATGCTGATAAGATTAAACTACTAAGCGATAATGGTTTTTTTAATTCCGATAAAATCGAGATTGATGGTAACATAATAAGTCCACTTGATGTAACTTCAAAATTGCTTTTCGATCAATGGAAATTACAAGATAATGAGGAAGATATTACAGTAATGCGAATTATTGTAGAAGGAATTATATCTGATAAAAAGGTTCGTTATACTTATGATCTTTACGATGAGTATTGTACCGATTCGGGCATACATTCAATGGCAAGAACAACAGGTTATACAGCCTCAACAGCAGTTAGATTATTAGCCGAAGAAAAGTTCAATACCAAAGGAATAAATGTCGGTGAGTTAATGGCTTCCGATGAATCTGTTGTTGAATTTATGTTGGAAGGACTAAAACAAAGAGGAATAAACTATAATTCTAAAATTGAGTATTTATAGTAGTTACTTAATATTTTAAGAAATGTCAAACGAGGCCAAAAAATTTGGTTCTTTTTCAGGAGTATTTACACCTTCAATACTTACAATTCTAGGTGTAATTATGTACTTACGTCTGGGATGGGTAACAGGTGTTGCTGGTTTAGCAGGTGTAATATCAATAATAGTTCTTGCTCATGTTATTTCGGTTACAACCGGATTAAGTATTTCATCAATCGCAACCGACAAAAGGATTAGGGCTGGTGGTATTTACTATATGCTTTCGCGTTCCTTAGGATTACCCATGGGAGGGTCCATTGGTATTACATTGTTTATTGGAACTGCATTAAGTATTTCATTATACATAGTTGGTTTTTCCGACAACTTTTTGTCAATCGATGCTATAACTAGTTTGTTGGGTTTAACCAACATAGGCCTAAATCATATTAGAGTTACGGGTACTATTGTACTTATTATACTAGTTATTATAACTTTAATAAGTACAAATGCTGCCATAAAAACTCAATTCTTCATTCTAGGAGCAATTGTATTATCATTAATATCTATACTGGCAGGGATTCTAATTTTTTCTCCAGAAACCGCAAACCCAGAAACAATTATTAGTGCATCAGAAAGGGAGTTTTCGTTTGTTGAAATTTTTGCGATATTTTTCCCTGCAGTAACAGGCTTTACGGCTGGAGTAGCCATGTCGGGAGATCTAAAGGATCCAAAGAGAAATATACCTGCTGGTACATTGATTGCAATTATTGTTGGATTTGTGGTTTATATAGGTTTGGCAATGGTTTTTTTCTTTTTTGTTGACCATAAATTATTGGTTAATGATTATAACTTTTTAGTTAAAATTGCTTGGATTCCTTTTTTGGTAATTGCAGGAATATGGGGAGCAACACTATCTTCAGCTCTGGGAGGTATACTTGGCGGACCTAGGATATTACAAGCAGTTGCCCAGGATAAAATAATTCCCAAAATTCTTGCCAAAGGTCATGGTAAAAACAATGAACCACGTAATGCGCTAATATTCACATTTGTACTTGCCGAGTTAGGCATATTGATTGGAGATTTGAATATAATTGCCGGTGTAGTATCAATGTTTTATTTAACAGCCTATGGTTTTATAAACATATCATTTGCACTTGAAAAATGGGCCAGTACTGATTTTAGGCCTTCATTTAATATTCCAATTTGGGTAGGTGTACTTGGGTTCTTGGCAACATTTTTTGTTATGATTCAATTGGATGTAATATCCATGCTGGGTGCTATGCTGATTCTGGTTTTAATTTATTATCTAATCAGAAAAAAACAATTGAGCCTGGCAATGGGTGATGTATGGCAAAGTGTTTGGGCATCTATCATGAGAAAGATGCTGACAAAACTTGATCAAAAGCAGTTGGATGAGCGTAATTGGAGAGCAAATATCCTATTGTTTAGCGGTGGAAAAAGCAGCAGGCCACATCTAATTGAGTTTGCCAAGTATATGGTTGGTGAGCATGGACTAATTTCGAATTTCGATTTAATATTAAATACCACCTCAAATGTATTGTTTCCTAAGCATAAACAATCCATTCCCGAAGATGAAATGAAAGGAGATGAAGGCGTGTTTTCAAGGCGACAAGAATGTAGTAATATTTATGATGGTATGAAAAGCATTGCTGCAACCTATGGCTTTTCGGGTGTTGAACCAAATACTGTACTATTGGGATGGGCACGACAAACCGAAGACCCTGTTGGTTTCGCTAAACTACTACGGTATTTATCCAACCTAGATATGAATATTGTAATGCTAGATTATGATAGTGCTGTAGGATTTGGAGATTTTAAACAAATCGATGTATGGTGGAGAGGAGGGTCAAATAACGGAAATTTGGTGTTATCATTAATTAAGTTTATCAAAACTTCATTTGAATGGCGGAATGTGGTTATTCGACTTATGATTGTTAATAGCGATAGAACAAAAGAACCCAGCATCATAAGAGATACCAATGAAGTCCTCGATAATATGCGTATAAAAGCTGAAGTAAGGATTATAAATAACGATGAAAAACTACCCGTTAACCATATTATTAAAACTGAATCGGCAAATGCCGACCTTATATTTCTTGGTATTGCTGATGTTCAGGAAGGTCATGAGATGGAGTTTATTGAGCGAGCTGATTTTCTTTATAAAGACCTTGGAACAATTGCACTGGTCAAGGCATCATCATTCTTTAAAGAATTGCACATTGGGTTATAGTAAATAGATTCAAGTAAAAACACTTATTAATTAGTACCCATTGCTTTAACCTTTGATTTTTCATCGAGTAATCATCTTCTGTGTACTAATTCTAAATTCTAATATTTCATTCGATTGCACTGCAATAATTCCTAATTTTGCGGACTGAAAAAATTAGACATGATAACAAGAGAACTTACTCATCCAAATAGCATTGTAGTTGTTGGAGGATCAGAAGATTTGGCAAAGCCGGGAGGTAAAATCCTCAAGAATATTATTGATGGAGATTTCAAGGGAGACCTATACGTTCTAAACCCCAAAGCTGATATAGTTCAGGGAGTTAAAAGTTATAGAAATCCTGAGGACATGCCAAATGCTGACCTGGCAATAATTGCCATCGCAGCAAAGTATACACCAGATACTGTCGAATTTCTTACGCAAAACAAAAATACAAAGGCGTTTATTATTTTGTCTGCAGGATTTAGTGAAGAAAGTGCTGATGGTAGTATGCTTGAAGATCGAGTTTTAGAATCAATTAATAAAGTAAATGGATCGTTAATAGGACCAAACTGTGTTGGAATATTAACACCTCAACATCATAGCATATTTACACAACCTATACCTAAACTAAATCCCAAGGGCTGTGATTTTATATCAGGGTCAGGTGCTACCGCCTGTTTTATTATGGAAGCAGGGATACCAAAAGGTTTACAATTTGCAAATGTGTATTCGGTTGGAAACTCAGCTCAACTTGGTGTTGAAGAAATCTTAAAGCATCTTGATGAGAATTTTAATCCTGAAACGGATTCAATGGTAAAACTACTTTACCTGGAAACAATTGATAAACCAGAAATGCTTTTGAAACACGCATCTTCACTTATCAAAAAAGGTTGTAAAATTGCTGCAGTAAAGGCTGGTGCTTCTGAAGCAGGCAGCAGAGCAGCATCTTCTCATACAGGTGCACTAGCAAGTTCCGATGTTGCTGTAGATGCATTGTTTAAAAAAGCAGGAATTGTTCGCTGTTTTGGTCGTGAGGATTTGATTAGTGTTGCTTCTATATTTATGTATCCTGAATTGGTTGGGAAAAATATTGCAATAATTACCCATGCCGGAGGACCAGCAGTAATGTTAACTGATACTCTTTCCAATGGAGGTTTGGTGGTACCACATATAGAAGGTGCTGAGGCAGAAAATCTTAAGAGTGAGCTTTTTGCCGGTTCTTCTGTTGCAAATCCCATCGATTTTTTAGCCACCGGAACAGCTGAGCAATTGGGAATCATAATAGATTATGTAGATAATAAGTTTGATAATATTGATGCTATGGTTGTTATTTTTGGCACACCTGGCTTAGTTGATATTACAGATGTATATTCACTATTATCAGAAAAGATTGCCACAAGTAAAAAACCAATTTATCCTGTACTACCATCTATACTTACAGCAAAGGAAGAAGTTCAATATTTTGTTGATAAGGGTGGTGTTTATTTTCCGGATGAAGTAACACTTGGTAATGCTCTTGTGAGGGTTTCTAACACAGCCAAACCAATCCAAGGGTTAACACACGAATTTGATATTGACGTAAAAAGTATCAGGGGTGTTATTGATAATTGCAAAGATGGCTACATATCACCTGAGGATATTCAGCTCATTTTGGATGCTGCAAGCATTGATAGAGCTCAAGAAATAGTAATTGATAAACTAGCTTTTCTCGAAAAGGCAACAACAAAGGTTGGTTTCCCTCTTGTAATGAAGGTTGTAGGACCAGTTCATAAATCGGATGTTGGGGGTGTAGTTCTTAATATTAAAGATTTGGAGACTGCCACAAAAGAGATGAACCGTATGATGCAAATAGTAGATGCCACTGGAGTACTACTGCAACCAATGTTAAGTGGAACTGAATTGTTTGCCGGAATAAAGAAGGAAGAAATATTTGGTCATATGATCCTATTCGGACTTGGTGGAATCTTTATTGAAGTATTAAAGGATGTACGTGCTTTACTTGCACCAATTAGTAAGTCAGAAGTTCTTAATGAGATTAAGAAACTCAAAAGCTATAAGATTATTGAAGGTGTTCGTGGAATGGATCCAATAAATGAGGACAAGTTTGCAGAAATAATCACCAGATTATCGTTATTGGTTAGTTATGCTCCTGAAATTGAGGAGTTAGACCTGAATCCACTTTTGGGTAATAGAAAAAGTGTTGTAGCAGTTGATGCAAGAATAAGAATATCGAAATAATAGAATTACAACTTGTTAAAAATGAAAAAACTGGACTTACTTTTCATAAGTGGTATTATTCTATTATTTCTTCCTTTTTTTGTTGATGATAGGGTTTATAATTTCTATATCACATTTAACCACGATCATGCCCTTATAACATCATTCCTTAAGTTCGCTGTTCTGGCAACCTTAGGAGAAGTTATTGGTTTGCGTATAAAAACTGGCACATATTATAAACCTGGATTTGGTGTTATCCCTCGTATGATTGTTTGGGGATTTTTAGGAGTTACAATTAAAATTGCCATGGTAGTATTTTCTTCGGGTACACCCGTGATGTTAGAATCCCTTGGAGTCAAAAATGCAATTACATCAATGGAAGGTGGTTTTACATCCGAAAAATTACTTGTTGCATTTTGTATTAGTTTGTTAATGAACGTAATATATGCTCCGGTTATGATGACTGTACATAGGATGACTGATATGCATATTCTAAGCACCGGAGGAACTGTGAAAGGATTATTTTCACCCATAAATTTTAGGAAATTATTTGTAGATTTGGACTGGAATATCCAATGGAATTTTGTTCTAAAGAAAACTATTCCATTATTTTGGATTCCCGCTCATACAATAACATTTTTGTTGCCCGCAGATTTTAGAGTGCTTTTTGCCGCACTACTTGGAATAGCATTGGGAGTGATACTGGCAATTGCTGATATAATGGGCGATTCAAAGTTAAAGATTGAGAAAGTAAGAAACAATAATTCATAAATTGTAAATATATAACCATGAGAAATACCCCTATACATTTTGATACTGTTAAGAAAAAAATGACTGAAAGCGGACTTAATTCAGTTGGAAGATCTTCAATACGAGAGATTAAGAAGCTAGTTGATCAGATAGAAGAAGCCACTGGTGAAAAGTTCATAAGAATGGAAATGGGGATTCCAGGGTTACCTCCATCAGAGATTGGGGTGCAAGGACAAATTGAAGCTCTTAAAAAAGGGGTTGCGGCAATATATCCAGATATACAGGGTATTAAGCCATTGAAGGATGAGATAAGCAGATTTGTAAAACTATTCATGGATATTGATGTTCGTGAGGAAGGCTGTATTCCAACTGTTGGTTCGATGCAAGGTGGATTTGCTGCATTTTTAATGTTAAGTCGCTTGTTTGAAGAAAGAGATACAACATTATTCATCGATCCGGGTTTCCCAGTTCACAAAATGCAACATCGTGTTCTAGGCCTTAAGTTCGAGAGCTTTGATGTATATAACTATAGGGGAGAAGCTCTACGCGAAAAATTAGAAGAATATTTTAGCACGGGTAAGATTCATTCGGTACTTTACTCAAATCCCAATAATCCATCATGGATTTGTTTTACTGAAGACGAGTTAAAAATAATAGGTGAGCTAGCAACCAAGTATAACGTTGTTATTATGGAAGACTTGGCCTACTTTGGTATGGATTTCCGTAAGGATTATTCGAAACCAGGTGTTGCACCTTTTCAACCAACAGTTGCCCGTTATACAGATAATTATATTCTCTTCATATCAAGTTCAAAAGCATTTAGTTATGCAGGAGAGCGCATTGGAATGATGGTAATTTCCAATAACCTTTTCAAAAGTCGTTATAAAAATTTACTTGAGCATTATCCTTCAGATGAGTTTGGTTATGCAATGGTATTTGGCACAATGTATCCACTAAGCTCAGGTACTTCGCACTCAGCGCAATATGCATTGAAAGCAATGTTAAAGGCTGCAAATGATGGTGATTTAAACTTTGTTGAGGAAGTTAAGGATTATGGTAAGAAAGCCGAAATAATGAAAAAGCTTTTCATCGATAATGGATTTGAAATAGTTTATCATACAGATATTGATGTTCCAATTGCCCATGGGTTTTATTTCACATTTTCATATCCAGGAATGAGTGCTGAAGAGTTACTAAATGAGCTGGTATATTACGGAATAAGTGCTATATCCTTATTGATTACAGGAAGTGAACGGGAAGAAGGGATTCGTGCTTGTACATCACTTATTCAGCATGATCAAATGGTCGACCTTGAATCTCGTTTATTTAGATTTAACCAAGATCATAAAACAAAATAATTACCCAATCGACATATCACTATCATAAAGGTTTTTGCGTGGGCGAGCACCTATATTTATGCCTTCCACAAATGCTTCAACACACTCAAGAAGGTCGTCATGGTAACCACCTTCAAGAACTGCGAAAATATTTGGGAAAGCTCTTCTTAGGCGTAAGCCACATTCGTAATATGCTTTTTGTGAGTATTTTAATGATAAAATTCGATCATCTTCATATGAGTCAAAACCGGCAGAAACAGCCACTATGTCAGGGTTAAAATTTTTCGCAGCAGCAATGGCCTGATTTAACTTGTCGTAAAATTCCATATCACCAGCACCGGCAATTAATGGTAAGTTTAATGTAAATCCTTCTCCCTTACCAGATCCCATCTCCTCTGTAAAGCCAGAGTATGGGTAAGCCCATAATTGATGTATAGAACAAAAAAGTACCTTTTCACTTTCGTAGAAGATTGATTGAGTTCCATCTCCGTGGTGGCCGTCAAAATCAAAAACGAAAACCCTTTTTCCTTCATTTACGAGCTTTTGAACAGCAATGGCAATATTATTAAAAAAGCAGAAACCAGCCGCTTGTTCTTTCTTTGCATGATGACCTGGAGGACGAACAACCGCAAAATCTCCATTTTTACTTGCCTCGATGGTAAGGCCAACTGCAGATTTAGCAGCTTCATAACTCTCCGGAGTAAGTTCTACCTCAGCATGAGTTTCTTTTTTTTCACATGCCTTCTTAATTATATCCTTGTACTGATTTGTATGAACCAACTCTATATACTCTTCACCATCAAAGTCTGAATTTTTATATTTATCAGGAAATTTTTTAATCCGATATGATCCCTCTGCTTCACTATCTTGGTTGTGGTTCAGGAATTTACTGTTGAAAAGAATTTTCATATTACCAGAGATTATTTAACAGACTAAGTGCATAAGATGATAACTGTGGTGTTTCTTTACTGTTTTCCAATGAAACTATTGGTTCAAGAAGCTCTTCCTTCTGATCATCAGTAAAATGGCTGGCAAAATCAAAACTTTCAATTTTACCTTTAATTTCATTTTCCTTATTCAAGATCAATTGCTTTGTTAAAAGAATCGACATAAAGTCCATAGGTACAATCATCTTATCTTCAATAATCAATAGTTCATTGGGTAGCTCTCCATTCTTATATCTAACATTAATATCCGGAGATTGTCCAAGAACATGACCTGCATCGAGTTCCAAACTTAGTTGATGAATGGTAAACCTTGATGTTGAGGCATTTCTTTCTATCAAATCCTGATATGGCCGTGGACCAGCACCATGATGATGTAATAAGTCGGCCGGGTGATAATTGTAAATACCATATACGGGTAAACTAATAAAGGGAGAATCGATTATTTGACCAAAAACAAAAACTTCTATTGCATCAGGGTTCCACTTCTTTATTAAACTATGGCCATAATTTGTTTTAACAGCTCCAGTATAACATGGTATGCCATTGGACAATGCTGTCTCAATTATTGCATCCTCTATGTCTAGTTTCTCTTTGTCATCAAAGAATCTCCAAATTCTTCTTTTCAATGATATTTTAGCATCCGGACTTAACGGATCATCAGTAATTAATCCTACAATATTTAGTCTGTCTGGGTATAGTTTTTCAAATTCGACTAATGTTTTAAGCAATAATAACCCGGTTCGATAACTGGCCATTATAAGCAACTTCATGCCCTTTTTTGTCTTACTAGAATTTTCACCTTTTCCAGGAATTATAAGCTGACCCCAACTTGAGTCACCTGGCTTATCAATTATTTTTCTGTTTGAGTCTGAATTTAATAATTCTTTATCAAGTTCATTTTCATTATATTGTATCATTTACCAATGGGTTTGCTAGTATGATTAAGCACTTTGAACTTCAAAAAGTTGCAATATCAATTATTTAATATTTTTATTTTCGCAAACAAAGTGGATCGTTGGTTACTTCTTGTTCAAGAGATTAACGTCCATTGCTAACACTTTGCTACTATTATTATACAATTTCAATATCATTCCATTAAAAACATCTAAATTTATAATATGGTACTAAGTACATGATTTTACCATTATTGTGATTTAATGGAAATGTTGAGTTTTAAAAACAGCACTAAATTACCAAAAAAACAAGCAAAACAGAGTTGAAGAGTCGGTAATATTTATTAACATTGTACTCCGAATTTTATTACAATCTGATGAATTTTGACAAAAGAGTTCTCAAGTTTTATAAAGAGTTAAATATTGATAGTCCTCTACCTGATGATATTAAAGTATTAAATCCCTACAAAAATGATTCGGTTATTAGTATATGTGAGGATTTTTATGGTAAGTACTACAACGACAGTGATGGAAGAAAATTAATACTCGGAATTAATCCCGGAAGATTTGGTGCCGGTATTACAGGGATTCCTTTTACTGATCCTGTAACATTGGAAACTGATTGTGGAATAGAAAACAGCTTTGATAAAAGACGCGAATTATCATCCGAGTTTATTTATAAGTTGATAGCTGTAATGGGTGGACCCTCACACTTTTACAAACATTTTTATATTGGTGCTGTAAGCCCATTGGGATTTGTGAAGGATAATAAGAACTACAATTACTATGACTCAAAACCATTAATGAAAGCTTTAAAATCAACTATAATTGATAATTTGATTAAACAAATTGGATTGGGTATTAACTCTCGTAAGTGTTATTGTCTTGGCCAAGGCAAAAATTTTGAATATCTTGAAATGTTAAATGCCGAATTGAAAATATTTGATTCAATTATTCCTTTACCTCATCCAAGGTGGGTTATGCAATATAGAAGAAAACAACTAGATTATATTATAACTGATGTGATTAAAAAGCTAACACATTAATTGCATCTAGTTAATGTAAATGTAATAAGCACTAATATATAATTATGGGTATATTTAAAATAATCAGGATTGGCATCATATTTATACTGGTTGCTCATATAGTTGGTAATATATTTTCACAGAGCAAATCAGTATATAAAAACTCTCATACTACTTATAATTCAACAATTATAAATCAAAATATGGCCAATGAATACAGGGAAAGGTATAATCTCCCTTCTGATTTTCCTGCAACTATGATAGTTAATAAGAATAATCCATTGGCAGGTAGTTATTTTCTTAGCTCTAGGTTTTTTGGACCACCAACATCAGGAACGAATTATATGTTTTGTGTCGACACTTGCGGTACTCCCATATTCTTTCAGGCATTGAATAATAGAGGATCCGATTTTAGACGTCAACCAAATGGTTACCTGACACATTTTCCAGGCGATCAAGGAGTTTTTATCCAATATGATAGTTCGTATAATGTGATGAGAGAGTATGCAGCGAATGGTAGTATAACTGATATGCATGAATTACTAATCGAGGAAGATGGAAGCTATTGGATACTTACCAAACAATTACATCTTGTTGATATGAGTGTTATTGTTTCTGGGGGAAATCCGCAAGCAACAGTTGAGGAGAATATTATTCAGCACCTAGATTATTCCGGTAATATACTCTTTCAATGGAATAGTCTGAACCATATACCTGTTACGGATTGTGATCAAAATTTTGTTGATTTAACTGCCAGTTACATAGATTATATTCATATTAATGCTCTGGATTTAGATACTGATGGAAATTTGCTAATATCCAGCAGACATTTAAATGAGATTACTAAGATTAATGTTTCCACCGGTAATATTATTTGGAGGTGGGGGGGAAATAAGAATCAGTTTACTTTTATAAATGACGATAATGGTTTTTATGGTCAGCATTCGATTCGAGGTCACAATGGTGGAATATATACATTGTTTGATAATGGGAATTGGCATATTCCTCCACGATCGAGAGGACTAGAATACACTATTGATGAGGTTAATATGACTGCTACTTTGTTAAACGAGTTTATTACAAATGATGGTTTGAGTTACACCGATGCAATGGGACATATGCAGCGAACTGATGATGGAGGTTCCCTTATTGGGTGGGCCGCAAATACTC
>JAERTF010000012.1 GCA_016845105.1 Bacteroidota bacterium
ATTCAGTACATCCATTAATATCTGTTGCGATTAGAGACACTATATATGAGCCAGGATTTGTATATAAGTGATATGGATTTTCTATAGTATCAGTTGCACCATCACCAAAGTTCCATAACCAACTTGAAATTTGCTCAGGTGTTAATACACTACTGATAAATTGTGTAAGATCACCAGAACATGTATTTGCTGCAACAAAATCTAAGCCGATTACTGGTTCCACATGAATTGTGTGAGATATACTACTACTACAGCCATTAGCATTTTCAACGGTTAATACAGGTGTATAATCTGATGGTGTTGAAGTATAATAATGAACTGGATGTTGCTCAGTTGAAAATGTACCATCACCAAAATCCCATGACCATGACACGATATTACCACCGTTGTTTAACGATAAATCTGTAAAAGAAGCAATATTACTCGCACAAGGGTTATTAATACTGAAAAGAGCTGTTGGTGATGGATTTACATTAACTAAAACGGAATCTACTTCTGTGCAACCTCTTATGTCGGTAATCGTAACATAATATGTAGTTGTTACTGGAGGTGTAGCCAAAGGGGTTTGAATATTCGCATTATCTAACGAACCTTGTGGAGACCAGCTATAACTTACATATGGTAATGTTCCACCAACTACGGATACTGAAAGCTGAACATCTCCCCCTGAACATATTACATCTGAAGAAGTTTGAGCATTAAGAACTAATTGTGGATTTTCAAGAATTTCTATATTGTCGATTGTTTGACAGGAATGGCTATCAGTAACAGTGACTGAGTAAATTCCAGCTAATAAATTATATATTGAGTCTTGAGTTGATAAACCAGTATCATCCCATAAATAGCTATATGGTGGTACTCCTCCAACAGCAGTTACTTTTGCCCAACCGGTTGGTTCATTAAAACACACTGAATCTGAATAATTAAAAGATAATTCAAGTGTATCAGGCTGAGAAATCGTAACATCACCATTGATAACATTATTATAAAAATCATAAACAGTGATAGTGTAATGACCGGCATATGTATTAAACAATGTGTCTTCAACCCCTATAATGAGATTACTCGGGGTTAGCCTCCATTCGTATGAGTATGGTTGAGTTCCTCCGGTAACAATTGCTGCTACCCATCCCGTGTTAAAGCCGTAGCAATCAACATTAAGAGAATCAGTTTGAACAAGTAAAGGTTCTGGTTCAGTCATATAGAAAGACAGAAAAGTTACACATCCGTTAGCGTCGGTCACGGTGTCAGTATATGTACCAACTGATAAATTTGTTATTGGATTACCTGTCATACCATTTGACCAGCTATGAGAATATGGCGGAATACCTCCTATTACAACAGCTTCTGCTTGACCATTTGTACATCCGGAACAAGTTGGGGTAGTTATGTTAAATGTGCTAATTTGTAGTAGATCGGGTTCGGTTATTGTAACGATCTGAGGCACCGACAAACAATCATTACTATCCTTTACTATTATATCATAAGGCCCTGGGGTTAGGTTTTCAAAAAAGTTACTTGTGTAGTAAGTAGAACCATTATCAATTGAATATTGTAGGAAACCTGTCCCACCAGAAGCATTAATAGTAATTGTGCCATTTACGTCACCATTACATAATATGTTTGTTTGTGTTGTACCAACCGTAATTCCTGTAGGATTAGTAATGGTAAGACTTGTACTAACTACTTGACAGAAGTTTGAATCTTCTACCGTAACAGTGTATGATCCTTCGCTAAGGTTATGAAAAACACCTGTATTGTTGGTTGTATCTCCAGGGTTTAGGGTATATGAAATATCACCTGTTCCACCACTTCCTTCAATAACAACTATGCCATTATTGGCATTGTTACAGGTAATATCAGTTGATATTTCGCTTATGATAATTAACTCAGGAGGCTCTTCAATGGTAAAATCGGAGGTAATTCCGGCAGGACATAAGTTTACATCAGTAACAGTCACAAAATATGTACCTGCTTGCAATCCGTCAAATGTTCCATCATTAGCAGGGTTTACAATGCTATCAGGCCAAAGAGTATACGTATAATCACCTGTTCCACCAGCAGCAACTATATCAATAATACCATCTGTTAAGCTATAACATGTTATATCAGTTCCTTGCTCAGATTGGATAGTAATTTCATCAGGGTTTAAAACTGGCAAATCGGAACTTGTTATGGTGTTGCCATTAAAATCAACTACAGTAACAGTATAAATATCAGATAATAGATCAATAAAAGCGCCATTATTTTGAATAGTTCCTGTTTGATCTAAGGTAAACGTGTAAGGAGCCAAACCTCCAGATACTGTAACAGTTACGGTGCCATCGTTTGAATCATGACACAAAAGGTTAGTTGAGTTTTCTGTTAGGAATAAGAACTCTGGTGGTTCGGTTATGATAAAATCTGATGATAGGACTTCACATAAATGTGCATCAGTTACCGTAACAGAATAGGTGCCTGGAGCAAGGCTACCGAAAAAACCTGAGGTATTACTAATACTACCTGGATTTAGTGTGTATGTAATATCAGGAGTTCCACCGGAGGCAACAACTGTAATAGTACCATTATCGCATCCGTAACACATACTATTTGTAGATGACTGTGAATCAATTACTAATTGAGGAGGATTAGTTATTGTATAAGTAGCGCTAGTAGCTTCAGGACAATTGTTTGTATCTGTTACTGTTACATAGTAAGTACCGGCTGACAAACCACTAAACTCTCCATCATTAACAGGATTAACAATACTGTCAGGCCATAGAGTATAAGTTAGATCACCAGTACCACCACCTGCGGTAATGATTACCTTACCATCTCCATCGCCATTACATGTTATATCAATGGATTGCTCTGTTAAAATAGAGATAACATCTGGATCTATTATTGTGATCGAATTTGTAATTTGTGAACATAAATTAACATCCTCAACTGTAACTGTATATGTTCCGGCAGATAGCCCATCAAAAAATCCATCATTCAACTGGATGGTACCAAGAGGATTTAATGTGTAGGTTATATCACCTGTTCCACCTGTAGCAACAACAGTTATGGTTCCATTATTATCTCCATTACATATTACATCTGTGGAAATTGGAGGTTGTATGGTAAATCCAGGAGGATTTACTATTGTTACCGGTCCACTTTCAACTGAACAATTGTTTATGTCCCTTATCGTAACTGTATAGGTACCTTCATCTAATCCTGTAAATAAGCCATTTCCTACCTGAACTGTGCCAACCGGGTTTAGAGTGTAAGTTAAAGCACCTGTACCACCGGATCCATATGCTGATACAGTACCATTCAAATTGTTATGGCATAATATGTCTGTTGAAAATATGGAATCTACAACTACTAAATCAGGATTAATTATTAGAAAACTACTACTTGTAGCTTCAGGACAATTATTTGTATCTGTTACTGTTACATAATAAGTACCGGCTGACAAACCACTAAACTCTCCATCATTAACCTGAGAAGTTGTACCATCAGGCCATAAGGTATAAGTTAAATCACCAGTACCACCGCCTGCAGTAATGATTACCTTACCATCTCCATCGCCATTACATGTTATATCAATGGACTGTTCGGCGGAAATTGATATAGCATCAGGATTTGATATTACAATACTATTAACTACATCAGCTGGACATCCATTTATATCAGTAACAGACACAGAATAAGTCCCAGCAGCTAAATTACCAAAAAGACCATCATTATTTATCACATCGCCTGGTGATAAAGTATAAACCAAAGGTAGAGTTCCGCCGCTGGCAACAACAGTAATTGTCCCATCAGTATCACCATTACAAAGTACATCAGTAAAAGCTACTGAAATAATTTCAATTTCATCAGGATTTGTAATTGTTATTATCGCAGTAGTGTCTTCAGGGCAACCTATGCTATCTGTAACAGTTACGAAATATGCCCCTTCCGACAAATTAAAAAAATCACCAACATTATTGTTTTGGTATATGTTATTATTTAACCATAGAGTATATGATAAGTAACCTGTACCACCGGATGCATATACCTTTATGCTTGCTGTATCAGTGTTAAAACAAGTAATATCTATCACCTGAACTGAATCGATATTAATTTCATCAGGGTTTATTATTGTTATGTCGGGAGTAATTTCTGCTACACACATGTGTATATCAGTTATTTCAACTGAATATACACCTTCATCTAATCCATCAAAGTATCCAGAACTATTTGTTACACCATCAGGTTGTAATGTATATGAGAGAGGGGGTGTTCCTCCCCCACCCACAACAGTTATTGTACCATCATCATCATCATGACACAGAATATTTGTTGATTCAATTGATAGTACTGTTATATCACCTGGATTTTGGAGGGTTATTGTTGTGTCCAATTGACACCCATAATCATCCTCAATTTGAACAGTATAAGTTCCTGTATAAAGGTTTTCAAATAATCCGCTTGTATTTGATATTGGTCCGGGATATAATGTATATGTATGCTGACCGATACCCAAACTAGTGAACACTTGTATCGCTCCGGTGTTCGTATTGTAACATTCTACTTGTGTCACCAAAACAGAATCAATTTGAATATCATCAACATAAACAGTATCTATAAAAGTGGAATCACAACCATATCCATTACTAACAGTAAGGGATACTTCAAAATATCCAACGGATGTATATGTATGAGATGGATCAGGAATTGAGGATATTTGCCCATCACCAAAATCCCAATCCCAAGAAGTAATTGGGTATGTGGGATCAAAGGTAGATGTACTATCAGAATATGAAAATGAAAGGTTTGTGAAATTTATAGGTGATCCAGCACATGCCGTATCAAAAGTGAATTCTGAATGTGTTCCAAGTACAAGAATATTTAAACTATCGATATCATATCCACATGATATTGTAAAGTTTTCACTTCTTAATGTCACTAAATATGGACCTGGTTGATCATAAATATGGCAAACCGTATCATTAACAAAGGTTAATAATGAATCTCCATCACCAAACCTCCATGTATACAAATTGGAAGTAGAGTCACATTGATCACCATAACCAGCAATAGAATTATTTTGAAAACATACCTCTTCGGCTAAACAAACTGTAGTTTCAGGAATACTGAGTGTAGCAATATTTCCTTCATATATTGAAATCCCACCAATTGTAGCCGGAGTAATTCCACACTCATTAGTTGCGATTACTTCCGCAATATAACTACTGCTAGAGGGACATGAAGAGTTTAAATAGGTATGAGAGATAGTTGTTGCGGTATCACCCCAATTCTGATCCTTATAAATTATAGTCCCATCGTCAAAATCAAATTCATATAAGGTTCCTGGGGCATTATTATGTGTACCTGTAACCTGAAAGTTTACAATAAAAGGTGCGCAATCCTGTGTATTTCCTTGAGTTCCAATTCCAACACCTGGATTATTTTGATTAATAACTAAATATGTTGTATCATTTGAACAACCATTTAATCCTACTGCTGTGACAGTTAGATCAAATAAACCAAGAGAAGTATATGTATGAAAAATTGGAAATGATGTTATTCCCAAACTACTGCTTCCATCTCCCCAATATATATTTATAGAATCAACACAAGACATATCCTGGGTATTGTTGTTAATACCGAGTAAAAAGTCGGGGTTGCTTTGAGTCCCGTTACATTTTTTAAAACTTGAAGGAATACCAACTAATCTTGGTTTTGGCTTTGGTAAAACAGTAACAACATCTATAGAATCATCCTGACAAAGGTTACTATTGGATACGGTTAAACTAACATAAAACGATTCTCCTGGGAGACAAGCAGCATTTGTAGATGCGCTATAGGAATTACTTATATATGGTGAAGTTGTAATGTTAGTATTTCCATCCCCAAAATTCCAATTGTAATTCTCAGCAGAAATAGAATTACTCGCATCAAAGCTAACATTTACTGGTGTACATGAGCTATTTGGACTAAAATCAAAATCAGCAACAATATCTGGTAAAATTGTGATATTTTCTGTTGTAACACTAACACACCCATTAGAATTCTCTACAGTTAGGGTGATAGTATATATTTGAGTACTTACTACTGAGCTATATGTATGATTGCCTGGATTTTGAAGTAATGATAATGGACTACCATCTCCAAAATCCCATACATATGTAAAATCAGGATTATTTTGTGTGTTATTCTGAAAATCTACTATACGACATGAAACAAAATCAGCTGTGAAATCAGCAACAGGTACTTGATAGATCGTTACATTTTGTG
>JAERTF010000013.1 GCA_016845105.1 Bacteroidota bacterium
CAACTAAGAAGGAAAATTGCTAAATTTGACATCAACCCTGATGAACTTGGAATTTTCTCAAGACCTGAATATGAAGCAAAATATCAGTCAAAATTGAATATTGTAAATCAGGGTGTTACGTAACGTTAGTCAGAATTAAAAGAGAGAGACGCATGAATCTAAATGATAAATACTTTAATCTATGTTATACAAAACGGATTCATGAATTCGCAAAGATTGACTCTTTCAAAAAATGGGAAAAAGGACAAGCTAAAGAAAAGTATCGGACAATAGATGATTTTTATTTGGATGAGCTTCAAATTGACTTAGAGAATCTTAAAGAGTTAAGAAATTTGTTTAAACAATATGATGAACTGTATAGGAGATATCGACAAAACAATATTGAAAGAAATGAACTATTTAGCGATTACAAAAAGTTACTAAAATGGTACAATGACCAAAATGAATGTTGTAATTATTGTCAAATATCACAAGCTGATTTGTTTAAAATCGTTTCTGCCAGAAATGGGAACTTGACACTTAATCAAAAAACGAAACGTTCAAAAGGAACTTTAGAAATAGAAAAGCTAAACCCTAACGTTGGTTACACCCCTGAAAATTCAGTTTTAGCATGCCCCTTTTGTAATAACGCTAAGAGTAACTTGATTTCGGAAAATGATTGGAGAACATTTTTTACTCCAGCGATGAAAGAATATTTCAAAAATATTTTGGCAGATGAAAACAGGTAAGGAATTAAACAAAGTGTTTTTATCACAAAAACTACAATCTGACCAGCGTTTTAGCAAGACTTGTAATGTTCTGATTAGTTTGCTTGAGAAACATTCAATAAAGTATGCTTTTATTAAGGCAACAAAAGACATTTGGTGTAGAGACTTCATGCCTATTCAAATTGACAACGGAAAATTTGTTCAATTCCGTTATGAGCCTTCATATTTAAAAAACGACAAAGAACTTCAATCTGACCCTACAACAGTTTGTCGTGTAAATAATTTAGAACCAAAGTTTTCTAAAATAAATCTTGACGGTGGAAATGTTGTTAATTGGTCAGACAGAGCAATAATCACGGACAGAGTTTTCGACGAAAATCCTGAATATTCAAGTAAAATCAAACTGATTTCGGAAATTGAAAAACTACTTGAAGTTGAGATAATTGTCATTCCACAAATAAATTCGGATATGACAGGTCATGCAGACGGAATGGTTCGATTTGTTGACAGAAATACTGTACTTGGAAATGACAGAGAGCAAGAATATAAATATTGGAAGAATGGAATAAACAAAATTCTAAAAGAAAAAGGCATTGATTATATAGACATTCCTTTTCTTGAACATAAAGAGAAAAAACACCCAGACCATGCAATTGGTTGCTATATAAACTACTTGGAAGTAAAAAAACTGATTGTGCTACCAATATTTGAAACAGAGAATAACAAAGACCAAGAAGTTTATGACAAGTTCAGAGATATTTTTCCAGACAGGAAAATTGAAACGATTAATTACAATGAAATAGGACTTTATGGTGGACTGTTGAATTGTACGACATGGACGGTAAAAGATTGAAAATGAGTAATAACGCACTACAACAATGTATATAGCAAATAAGGCAGATAGTAGGTTATTGAACAGCAGTTCTTCGATGGAACACCGCCGAAGTTTTTGCTTCGGCTACTATAAAAATGTTTCAGCGGTGCCAAAACAAAAGCTTCGGCTCAGTACAAACTTGATAGGTTTGTTCTCCGAAATGCCTTACATGCCATATACTAACCGTTAGGTTTTATTAGAACAGAACAATACGCAGTGACACAAGAAAAAATTAAAAGAGAAATTAGGTTACTTAATTAGAAAATAACTATAAATAGGTATTGCCGGATAATCAAGCAAATATTAATTTTGGATTTTTTTATAAAAAGAATTGTATATGAAAACATATAAAGTAACAGAAGAATGTATCAACTGCCACGCTTGCGTTGAAGTAGCCGACAAAAATTTTAAAATGGGCGATGAAATAGCCTATGTGTATAAACAACCCGAAAATGAGGCAGAAGAAAAGCAATGCAAGGACGCATTAGACGTTTGCCCAGTAGGTGCTATTGAAAGTGAAGAAAAGAACATTAACACGGAAAAAAAAGAGCCGATTTTAGCAAAACATAAGGTAAAAGAAACTCTTGATAAGTATCCACACCTTAAAGATGTTCTGTTGGGATTTTCAGATAAGTTTAAAAAACTGCTTAACCCTGTAATGTATAATACATTGGCAAAGTTTGCAAGTTTTAACGAAGCTGCAAAAGTAAGCGGTATTTCTGTTTGCGAAATTCTACATGTATTAAATAAGGCAAACGGAACAGAAGACTTATTGCATAAAATTGCACCCGAATGCGTGAAAGATAAAGATTTTCAAATAAATATATTAGAATTTAGCGAAAATATTACATGGGAAGAAAGTTCGGAAAGATATATTTATAATCACGACAGTATGCCTGAAATTATTGAAAAACTTTCAAACCTAAAACCGCAAGAAAATATTGTTTTAATTAGCGTAAAAGAACCTGTTGAATTAGTAAAAGCAGCAAAAGGTTTAGAGCTTTTGGTAAATATTGAAAAATCAAGAGAATATAGAATATCTATTTTTAATCCTAAAAAAGAGAAAAATATTGACTGGCGAGAACGCAAAGAAAATTTTGAACAACTTGATGTGCGAACCATGCAAACCGACCCTTTTGATATAATAATTCAAAAAGCTTATGCAACATCAGAAGGTGATGGTTTTATTCTTATTCAACGATTTGAACCTTTTCCTATAATAAATATGCTTGCCGAAATGGGCTTTGAGCACGAAACGGAACATGTTTCTCAATCGGAAATTTGGGTTTATCTTTATAAAAAACCGGATAGTAACAACGCTGGAAACTCAAAAAACAAAACAGAAGTTGTTATACAGTCTGCAACACCAGTTGCTTATCCTGTAATTATGCGAATGCTTCAATCTGACGTAATTAGAAAAAATATTGCCATTAAAGAACTAAAAGTATGGGAAGAAACCGAAAAACATTTAGCATGGATAACAAACGGAAAAGCTGATATAAGTTTTTCTGCCATAATTACATCAATAAAACTGAAAAAAGCTGATATAAAAATTCCTGCACTCTTTGTATGGGACAACTTTGTAATACTTACCAGATACAAAGCTAACGACTTTAACGATTTAAAAGGCAAAGAAATTTATACCCCGCTTTTTGAAGAAGCACCGCCATCAAAAATTACTAAATATTTGATGAAAGCAAATGGTTACAATCCCAATGATTTTAAATTTGTTTACGGAAAACCATTTGGAAGACCAGAACAGATTTATGCAGATTTTGTTCAAGGCAAAGCTGATACTGTTATACTTAGAGAACCAGAAGCAAGTTATGCGCTAAAAATAATGCAAGACCGCAACGAACACGTATCTATATTATCATATAATGAAATGTGGAATAAAGTAAACCAAGGTTTTGGAAGTTTTCCCAATGCCGGTATCGCATTTAAAGGTGAATTTGTTCGCAAACACCCTGAATTGGCAAACACATTTTTAGAAGAATTAAAGAAAGCAATTAATTGGGTAAACGAAAACAGAAAAGAAGCTGCAAAACTATCTTTTGATATGATGCGACAACCAACCGACAGAATTGAATTGTTTCTTGACAGAGTAAATTTCAATTATGTAAGTGGCGATGAGTTAGTTGAAAAAGTTAAAGACTATTTTTCGGTTCTGACAAAAGAGAATATCATTGAAAACGAAATAGATACTGAATTTATTGAAATGTTTAAAATGAAATAACAAAACCTAACATTTTGTATAAGTAATGGCAGACAAAGTGCTAAATATCAAGGTTTGTAGCTCGCTCAAACTGGGTAGCGGTTTGACAGGGAAGTAACACGCAATCTGCCACTACTCATACAATTTACCGTTATGTGCAATGCAAACAAAAGGAGAAATTTAATCTAAAGAAATCTGTTATATGAAAACTCAAAAGATTAACCTGACTAATATTTTATTCTTAGTCTTTATTCTCTCCCTGTCATGCTCTAATGATAATAGTTTGCCATTAGAACTAAAACTACAAAATGCATTAGACAAGTGCATCAAAAAACATGATGTAGAAGGAGTTTCTGCAGCAATACTATTCCCCGATGGAAAAAAATGGATAGGAACAAGTGGAATTTCGCACGATACTATTACCATTAAACCAGATATGGTTTTTGCCATAGGAAGTATAACAAAAAATTTTGTAGCCACACTTACCCTTAAACTGGCAGAAGAGGGCAAACTTTCTCTTGATGATCCTTTATCAAAATGGCTACCTGAATATCCTCATGTAAATAGTGAAATTACAATTCGGCAACTCCTGAACCATACAAGTGGAATTTATATGTACTGGAGTAACCAGCAAATTTGGGATGATTTAAAAAAAGACAGAACGAAAGTATGGACACCGGAAGAAGTATTGACTTATATTAAGGATCCTTATTTTGAACCCGGAGAAGGCTATCGCTATTCCAACACAAATTATTTGCTTATGGCAATGATCATTGAAAAAGTAACCGGTTCAAGTCTTTCTGTCCAATTTAGGGAACGATTCTGGAATCCGCTACATATTAAAAATGCCTTTCTTTCAATGGAAGAAGAAATACCCGATAATCAAGCGCATGTATATGGAGATAATTTCAATAATGATGGGTCTTATCAGGATGTCACATTTCTTCCGCGAGCATCACATGAAAGTATAGGTTATGGTTCTGGCGGTCTTTTTATGACTGCCGAGGATTTGGTTTTTTGGTGCCATTCTCTTTTTGAAGGCAAAATCTTAAATCAACAATCGATGGATGAGATGATGCAATTTGTAAGTTCCGGACTCAGTAAAAATATGAATGATTATGGTTTAGGAGTAGAAAAGTTTAGAAGAAAGAATTCAAACGGGAAAATGGCAATTGGACATAGCGGCGCTAATATCGGAACTTCTACCTATATGGTGTATCTGCCAAAATATCATTTGAGTGTTGTGGTTTTGATTAACAACATGAATCACCAATGCTCCGGAGAAATCCGTAAAGAATTGATAAAAATCTCACTAAAAGAGTTGAATGCCTATTCGATTATACCACTATTCCCTTCTGGTATTATCATAATTGCAGCCGTCACATTTTGGTTCATATTTATTATAATCCTCGTACTGCGCAAAAGGAAAAAAACAGATCAAGGAAGAGTGTAATACAGTGATGATAAATAATGCAAAGCACATAACAATGTATAAAATAATAGCCGAGAAAGTTGTAAACATGAACATTTTAACCTGCATAAAATTTTGTAGCAACTTGAAAATTTTGGGTTCCTTAGTCGGCTACTATTCTTATACTCACCGTTGTAAAACATGCTACGTAAATCATCGTAAATCAATTATCTTTGAACACAAATATGAATAATTATGATAAAGAGAGAAAATATTTTAAAAAATGCCACATTTGGATATGCACTGCATAAAATAGTCTTAAACACGAA
>JAERTF010000014.1 GCA_016845105.1 Bacteroidota bacterium
TAGTAGTACTTGCTAAATATATTGTGATATCAATTTCGGCAAGACCTTCACTACTATTGAGGTTAATTGAGCGAATATTTATATTAAACTCCTCTGTTATGGTAGTTATTATTTCCTTAATTAATCCAATGTTATCAATTGCTTTAATATTTAAACCAGCAAGAAATGTTATTCCTGCTTTTTGCTTCCATTTGGCCTTTACTATATTTTTACCGTGTTGAGACATTAAACGTATAGCTTCTTCACAATTGGTTAAATGAATTTGAATTGGTTCATTTTGAAAAACTAGTCCCATCACATTATCCCCTGGTAATGGGTTACAACATTCAGAAACAGTGTGTTCGAGTGTGTTAAAGTCAGAAATGTATTTCTTTTCGCTTACATTAACTGTACTTTCTTCATTTTCAGTTTCTGAATTGGAAACAATATTTGGTTTTGTAAAAGGAAGCCTAATATTTTTAATCCATCCAAGTCTGCTTTCATTTGGCTGCAATATTTCTTTTATTTCTTTTAAGCCAATCATATTTTTAGCTAAAAAGTAATATAAATCAATAGGACCTTTAATACTGCTCCCTGATAGTAAAAGAAACAAATTGTGCTTTGTGTTTTCGATATTAAGTTGTTTGAATATATGTTCTAATTTTTCTTTGCCTATTTTTCTGTATTTCTTTCTTTCTGTTTTTATTGATGCAGTAATTCTTGACTTAGCACGTGCTGTTACTACGTATTTGAACCAGTCTTCGGTTGGCAATTGTACCTTAGAAGTTATTATCTCAACCTGATCACCAGATTTCATTTTATGTCCGATAGGTACAATCCTGTGATTAATATTTGCACCAATACATTGATTACCCAAATCGGTATGGATAGTGTATGCAAAGTCTAGAACAGTAGCACCTAATGGCATGTTATACATTTCACCAGCTGGCGTAAACACATAAATCTCATCCGAAAAAAGGTTCCTTCTGAAATCCCTAATGAAATCAAAGGTTTCTTCCTCATTTTCTTCAAGTAACAACTTTGTTTTATTTAACCAATTGTCTAAACTTGTGTCAATTTTATCGAGGTCTTTATATTTCCAATATGCAGCGTAACCCTTATTTGCGATTTCATCCATCCTTTTACTACGAATATGTAAATCAACCCATTGTCCGTATGGGTTCATAATTGTAGCATGAATTGCCTCATAACCATTTGCTTTCGGAGTACTAATCCAGTCTCTAAGGCGCTTACTGTTAGATCTATATAGTTCGGTTATAATTGAATATGCTGACCAACAAAGGAGTTTCTCATCCTTTGGATCAGCATCGATAATAATATCGATGGAGGAAGTATTGTAAATATTTTCGAATGGGACTTCTTGTTTACGCATTTTTTGCCATATCGAATAAGTTGTTTTTAGGTTTAGTTTAATTTCGAACTTGAAATTCAGCTTTTTCAATTCCTGTGATATGGCTTTGTTAAGTATATTGAAGGATGTTAATCGTTCTTCATCTGAGTCTTCAACTTTTGCAAGTATTTCAGCATAAACTTTGGGCTGAGAGAATTTAAAGGACAATTCCTCTAGTTCACTCTTAATTCTATATAAACCCAATCGATAGGCTAGGGGGGCATAAATATATTGTGTTTCTGATACCATCCTTAACTGCTTATCGCGAGGCATACTATCTAGGGTACGCATATTATGAAGTCTGTCTGCTAATTTTATTAATATTACCCTTACGTCGTCCGACAGTGTAAATAATAACTTCTTAATGGTTTCTGCTTGTGCTGTACTTGTGGATATAGAAATCTCATCGATCTTAGTTAAACCGTCAATTATTTTAGCAACTTCTGGTCCAAAGATTCCAAGTATATCATCAAGTGTAAGTTCGGTATCTTCAACAGTATCATGCAATAGTGCTGAAATAATTGATGTACGACCAAGTCCAATTTCATTTGCTGCAATAATTGCTACCGAGATGGGATGTAGAATAAAGGGTTCTCCTGATTTTCGACGCATATCTTTATGTGCATCGGCAGCCAATCTAAAAGCTTTTCTAACAAGCCATTTGTCTTCAGTATTTTTGCGTGTATGCCATACTTCAATGAGTCGTTTATACTGCCTGAGAATCTCAAGGCGCTCAAGTTCACTATTTACGATGGTTTTTGACATACTTCTTTTACCGGTATTACTGAGCAAATGTAGATAATATATACGGTAATCTATATGTTTAGTTTCGTGGTAAAACTAATTTATATCAATTATTAGTAATAAACTATTTTAAACTATGATAGGTAAATAAACCCTCAATGGGATTTTTTAAAATCAAACCTGTTTTTATTTGATAATCAGAGCATACATCTAATAGTAAATCTTTAAAATAGTAGGCTATTGAACCAGTAAAACAAACTTTATGATTTTTATAATTACTGTACATCATTAGTTGATTTGTTATAAAATCTTTAAATGAGTTTTTAACGCAAGACCTGATCCAATCATTGTGTATGTTTTCGTTTGCAAATTTGCTTATTCCGGCAAAAAACCGATTAGGTTCTTCATCGCTATAAATATTAGTTAGAATTTTTTCAAAATCCAAGTTGTAATACTTGTAAAATCTAGTTTTAATTATATCTGGAGCTTTGTCTTCTAGTATACCTTTCAAAATCTTCATGCCAATATATGTTCCACTACCCTCATCGCCAAGTAAATAACCAACTGAAGGTACATTGTGTGTGATGTTTTGGCCATCCCATAAACAGGAATTTGAACCAGTTCCAAGAATACAAGCAATACCCTTTTCGTTTTTAAGTAAGGCCACTGCGGCACCAGTAAGGTCGTGGTTTATTTCTACCAAAGAGTTTGGAAATATTTGCAACAAAGCACTTTTAACCATTGTACAGTTTGTATCTGAGGAGCAACCTGATCCATAGAAATGAATTTTTTGAATATTAGTATAATTTAACTGAGGCAATAATTCATTTTTGATTAATTCAGCCAGTTCTTGCCCTTTGTAATAGTATGGATTATAACCGCTTGTGTGTATTATCTGCAATTTTTCAGTTCCACTGAGTAATAACCAACTAGTTTTAGTTGAGCCACTATCGGCAATTAATATCATAGTATTTTAATAATTTTTGGTAAAAAGACAATCAATCCTGTAATAAAGGCAGCGATAGCTGATATTAGCACTGCTCCTGCTCCAAGATCTTTTATTATTCCAGCAGTTTTATTTTTTTCAGGTGAAATATAATCAACCAACAACTCAACAGCTGTATTTAATAACTCAGTAGTAAGAACCATTCCAATAACGATAATAATTGAAACCCACTCAATTAAACTTATCTTTAAAAATACACCAAGTAGAATTGCTACAATAGTTAAAAGTATATGTATTTGAAAGTTGTGCTGAGTAATAAGTGCGAACTTTATTCCTTTAAAAGCGTAGATAAAACTCTTAAACCTCGACTTAATGGAAAACTCTTTAGGCATATTGAAATTTTTCATCTACAAAGATATGTGAAAATATCTATCGACTAACCATCGGATGAGTCATGTTTTACAACAGCCATCTTTTTCCATTTACCTGTCAAATAATATATATATGCACAAATTACACCAAATGCCCATGCAATAGGTATACCCCACCATATTCCATTTGATCCAATTTCATTTGACAGTAACCATGATGTTGGTACACGAATGGCCCATAAAGCCAGTATGGTTATTATCATTGGTATAATTGTAGCACCCGCACCTCTTAACACACCATTTAGGGTAAACATTGTTGATAAGATAACATAAAAAGGAGTTACAATGTATATGTATTGTTTACCTATTTCGATAACCTCCAGATTATCTGTGAACAAACTAAAAATTGGTCCAGCGAAAATAACAGCAAAAATTGTTATGGTAATTGATATGGAATTAATCATAAGCAATGTAGACTTCAAGCCTTTACCAATTCTGTCAAATTTATTGGCTCCAATGTTTTGTCCCACAAAGGTTGATATGGCCGCTGAAAAGTTCATTGCCGGCATTACTGCAAAGGAATCAATTCTCATGGCTATGCTATATGCAGCTATGGTAGGAACTCCAAAAACATTCACAATTCTATATAGTGCTAAAAAACCAAGTGCAACAAATGTTTGTTGGATACCCGATGGTAATCCAATTCGCAAACTCTTCTTAAATATTGCAGTATCGAATTTCATCTTAAGTGGCGAAAAGTCCATGAATGAGTGATATCTGTTCAAATACCATATAATGGTAAAAAATGCACCAGCTTGTGCTATAACGGTAGCGGCTGAAACACCAATAATTCCCCATTTGAAAATAACAACAAAAACAATATCCAATACTATGTTTACGACAGTTGATATAATAAGAAAATAAACAGGAGTTTTAGAGTCGCCTAACCCTCTAAGAATAGCACTTGTTCCTTGAAATCCAAAAAAGAAAATAAAACCAACAGCATAAACATTAAAATATTCAACAGCAAGTGGTATTACTTCTGGTGGCAAATCAATAGCATTAAAAATATACTCACTAAATAATATGCCTACAATGGTTAAAAAAATTGAAGCAAAAAACATAAAAATATAAAGTGTATCAATGGTACGTTTTACATTTTCCATCTGCTTTGCACCAAAATACTGAGATATAATCACAGTAGCACCAATAGCTATTCCTACAACAAATGATATTAGAGCAAAGATAAATGGGAAATTAGCTCCAACTGCAGCCAAAGCTTCATCCCCTAAAACTTTTCCAACAATAATACTATCAACAACATTGTAAAGTTGCTGAAAAATATTACCAAATAGCATAGGTAGGGCAAAATTTAGAATTCTCTTACCCTCTTTTCCTGTAGTTAAATCTTTCAATTAAGGTTTGATTGAATTTGAATAATTGTAGTACTACTAGCCTTTTTTAGATTTAGTATAGTTGTCAGTCTTAAAGATTTTTTTTGGATTGATTTTATCGACACTTGATTTTAGTTCGTTAATCTCAGAAGCTACATCTTTTATGTCATTCTTAATATTGCTTTCGTTGGTTGCATCCTTGAAATCTTTAATCCCTTTTCCTAAACCTCTAGCTAGTTCAGGAATTTTTTTCCCCCCAAATAACAGGAGTACAACTACAAGAATGATTATTATCTCTGGACCGCCAATCCATCCGGTGTGATGTATCATATTAGTAATTAGTTAGTTTGATAGTAATGTAAACGTTGTTTCAGTAGCTGATAACCAATAAAAACCGCAAATATAGTTCATTATGTTAATCAACTATTTATATTAGTAACTATTCCTTTACAAATACATCATGAGATAAACTTGAACCATCTGGCTGGATGATTTTAAGCTCTGTTGACCCTATGGGCATCTCACTTACTTGCAGAGTACTACCATTCATATATACAATTGCTTGGGTGCAAATATCCTCAAATGTGTGTATGCCATAACAAGTAACCGTAAGGGTTCCTGTGGTATACTCAGGTACAAGCTTATCAAAGGCATAACATCCATCAGGACCAATATAACCATAGAATTTGATGTCAAGGTTTTCACCAAAGTTTATTGTATCAGGATGAACAATGCTGTCTACTTCAATTATAAATGTTTCTGTATCAGGACTGCTATCTTTTTTGCATCCAGTCCAGAATAGAGTCATGATAATTGAAAACGCGGTTATTAGTAATGTTAGGTTTTTCATTATGGTATCGTTTTTTATATATTATTATTAATTTAAGTTAGATGTAACTAGGTATGTATAATCAAAACAAAGTTCTACTTGATTACTGGTTTTCTCATTAACACTCAATTGACACACCAACACAAAATCATTGTTGATATAATCCTTGATATCATCATCGCTAACATTAAAGTTTAGAGTTTGTAATCCAACTATTTGTATCTCATCTGTCCAAGCAATTTTTTTTTGTTCCATTCCCTTCGAATTAATGTAAATATTAATTGAATGAGCAAAATTGAAACTCATGGTATCAGGTGATTTAATATCTGCTGAGAAGCGATTAAGTAATATATGTTTTATGGATTCTTTATTAGTACTGTTTGCTTGGCATAGTTCACTAAGTGAGTCGTTAATACTATAGGTCCATATTTCAATATTAGATATTGGATCTTGTATTGGATCAATTATAATGGAACTAGTATAATCCATATAAAAGTTTGTTAGCATATCGATTTTTTTACATGAAGAATAGATCATCACCGTAGCAATAAAAATAAATAACGCCCTTTTCATAGTATTATTGATTTTATATGAAAGTTAACTATGAATCTGAATTTGGATTATCATGCATGATTTCCTTCATTTGCTGTACCTGATCACTCGTGCCTAGAACAAATAACTTTGAATTTGGCATTAACTTAGTATCAGGTGATGGATTAATAATTAGGTTGCCAGTGGTTGTTTTAAATCCAATAATATTTGCACCTGATCTTCTTCTTACACCTATTTCTCGTATGGGTTTATTAATTAGATCTGGGGCTAGATCGTTACACATAATCTCTAACAATTGGGTTGGTGTATCACTGTGGATTGTTAAATGATCTAAAAACTCTACGATATCAGGTTGGGCAATTAATGTAGCCATATGAGCTCCTCCAACTCTTTCAGGCATAACAACATTGTCTACTCCTGCCATTCGTAGTTTTTTTTCAGAACTCTCGCTAGATGCTCTGCTAATAATCTTAAGGTCATGTTTTAATGATCTGGCTGTAAGCACAACATACAGGTTATCGGCATCGTTAGGAAGAGTTGATATTAGAGATTTTGCTGTTTTTATTCCAGCTTTAATCAACACATCATCATTGGTAGCATCACCTTCTATAAACCTAACAGGTCGTCCCATATTATTAATAACTAATTCATGATTCTGATCAACAACAACTAGCTTTAAACCTAATGTTAATAATTCATTAACAACCTGTTTGCCATTTCTGCCATAACCTACAACTATAACATGATTTTCCATTTTTCTAAATCTATTTTTATTGCCATTTCTTGAATAAAAGAAACTAATTTGGCTATGTACAAGGTTTTGTGTTAGGGTGCTAATAAAATAACCAAGTATTACTAAGCTAGCCAAGATTAAAGCAGAAGTAAAAAGTTTACCTCCTTGGGTTAATTGATGCACTTCTCCAAATCCAACTGTAGATACTGTTATTACAGTCATGTATAATGCATCAACAAAACTGAAGTCATCAATATGCATATATCCAATAACTCCAATTAGTATTACCAAGAACAATAGCATTCCCGCTATTGTTATATCATTTCTGCCTCTATTTTCGCTCAAAATCTATAGTTTATCTGTATGCAAAACTATTAAAATATTACATTTTTTGAACCGAAACACTATGGCTTATTTAGTAATATGTGGCCAAATTTACAATCTAAACACCTTTTTCTAACACAATAGTTGTTTTTTAACTGTATCATCGCTTGACTCTGCAAAGCATTCTCAGCATCGATACCAATTCTGGCAAATGCGCGAGTTATTTTATTCATTTCAGGTTTAATTTCCGTTAACCATCTCATTGACTTCTCTGTTAGAAAATTTTGTTTTTTTGTTTTTCCATAAACAAAAAGAAATGGAATAATTGTGTTAATCAGAATACTATTTTTGGTTGCAGTACCTAGTCTTTTTCTTTTTCCAGGTACAAGTTTATTAAACTTGTAATGATTATCCCAATAATCGGATGCAGATGCTGATAATATGCTTGTTGCTTTATTTAGATCCTCAGTTTCAAGTGAGAACTCAAGTAATCCGGAAGTATTGAATACAATATTTGCAAGCTGTGAAATTCTTATGGTTGGAAAAGCTGTTGGTCGCATTCGCATGAATCGCCAGCTACTGTTTGGCATACTATTTAGATTATATTTGGTTTTTAAGAAATTGTATTCATTATGCAATTGTATTGGATAGTGGTCGGTATATTCATCTTTAAGAAGACCAGCCTGTCCATATAATAAGGCTTCAATTTGCAACTTGTTGTTTTTATGCCTCATGAGTAACTTAAGAGGAGTAATCTTCGCCAGTTCCTCCATTGAATCCGAATTTGCAGTTAATCCAAGGGAACTGGAGAGTTTTTGATAATATACTTCCAAAAAATCACCTTTGGTGTATTCTATCATATGATAAAACTCTTCGTATTTATCTTCAAGACGTTCTGCCATCAATCTGCCAAACCAATTTATTTTATCTATTTGATTTATATTGAAAATCAAATTTTGACAAGGGATAAAGCTCTTCGACTTTAATAACAGTTTGTATTTATGTACAAGTGTTGGTGAAAAATTGTTTTTCAACTCAAGTGTTGGTATCCTTTCGCCATTTTTACGATAAATAGGCTTATTATCAACTAGTACAACATGTAGAATGATATTTTCATAAGCAGGGTTACTATCATGTTTGTGAATATACCAATCTGAAGAATTAATGTGCATCTCCACATTACCTGCCCATCTTGTATTTCCTATATCTATTAAAGCATTGAAGAAGTCAGGTCCACTATCATGATTCCTTGTTCCCGGAGAAATAATATGAATTTGTTCACCATTGGTAGATGAAAGAGTGTGATTTAATAAACTATAGGTCCATAGATAATGAATAAATTCTTCATTCATATGACTAGAATTAAAACTAGGTGTTGATGCCTAGTAGGTTAGTTGGTATTTAATATTTTGTGAACAACTTCCACATTTATTCGTAGTTTTGTAGCAGTATTAAAAATTGCTTCAATGATAAATGAAGAAATATTAATTACTGGAATCGAGTATAAAGTTAGGAAATTAATTGAGGTTAATAACTTTCTAAAAAAAGAAAATGACAGATTATTACTCGAAAATCAATTATCGTCGAAAAAAATAACAGAATTAAATAATATAATAGAGGAAAATCAAAAAGATTTATTTAAATTTACACTTGCAAATACAATAGAGATAGAATTTGGTGTTGATGAGGGCAGCAAAAGGATTAATAGTTTGATTGAAGAGATTGACAAGTGCATTGAGGTACTAAGCGAATAGATCATTATCTAATTAATAATGATAATGAAAACAGATCTAAATATAAAAGTTGACATAGGGGGAAGGCCATATACTTTAACAATAAGTAGAGCAGAGGAAGAGACTGTAAGGAAAGCAGCAGAGCGTGTTAACAAAACAATAGAAAAATATTCAAAGGAATTTGAATATAAAGATATGCAAGATCTATACGCAATGGTATCGTTACAATACGCTTCAGGTTTAATGCATATAGAGAGAGAAAAGTCTTTCAAAGATAAAGAGATGAAGGATAAGTTGATAGAGGTTGATGAACTACTATCAAAACAATTAAAACTATAAAATCATCGTTCTTAAAATATAAAAGTGCCCACGTAATTCACAGTTTGTAAATTCAACACTACAACAATTAGGGATAAGCTCAATGGATCGTAGGACAGGCCTGATTACCTTAGGGTAATTCTCCGTAAGGAGGACACTGGACGTTCGAAAATACTGGCAGCCCTAAACGTTAATTTAAGGAGTTTACTAGCTCCGGGTTACAGTGGGCCTTTTTTTATATCTATTGTTTTGCTTATACAAAACAATAAACTATGGATGATACAATTTTATTAATAATTACAGCAGCACTTTCATTAGTTGTTGGTGTAATTATTACCAGTACTTTACTTAAGAAATCAATACTTAAAAAAAGTAATATACTACTGGATGAAGCAAGAGAGAAAGCAGAAATTATTAAGAAGGAAAAAATTCTACAGGCTAAGGAAAAATTCCTTCAGCTAAAAAGTGAGCATGAAAAGGTTATAAATGAGAAAAATAACCAGATTCAAAAGAATGAAAACAAGATAAGACAAAGGGATTCAAACTTATCGAAGAAAATTGAAGATGCTCAACGAAAACACAAAAACCTTGATGCTCTAAAATTAAATCTGGACAAACAACTGCAAGTTTTGGAAACAAAACAAAATGAGGTCAATAAGATGCATTCCGAACAGGTAAATCAACTTGAAACCATTAGTGGATTTTCTGCAGAGCAAGCAAAAGAACAGCTTATTGAATCATTAAAGGGAGTTGCTGAATCAGAAGCAATGGTCCACATTCGAGAGATTGCAGACGAAGCAAGATTAACAGCAAACAGAGAAGCAAAGAAAATAGTAATAGAAACTATTCAGCGAACAGCTGCAGAGCATGCCATTGAGAATACTGTTACTGTGTTCAATATTGAAAGTGATGAAATCAAAGGTAGGATTATTGGTCGTGAGGGACGAAATATTAGAGCACTGGAAGCGATGACTGGTATCGAGATTATCATAGATGATAGTCCGGATGCAATACTGTTATCAGGGTTTGATCCTATCAGACGTGAAGTAGCTAGATTATCGCTTCAAAAATTGGTTACCGATGGAAGAATCCATCCTGCTAGAATTGAAGAAATTGTTACCAAAACTAGAAATGAAGTTGAACAAGAAATATTGGAGGTTGGTAAACGTACAGTCATAGATCTCGGAATTCATAATATGCATCATGAACTTATAAAACTTGTGGGCCGTATGAAGTATCGATCTTCCTATGGTCAAAATCTATTGGCTCACTCAAAGGAGGTTGCTAATCTTAGTGCTACAATGGCTTCTGAATTAGGATTAAATCCTAAAAAGGCAAAAAGAGCAGGTTTATTGCATGATATAGGTAAAATTGCAGAGAATGAAGCCGAATTGCCTCATGCAATATTAGGTATGAAACTTGCCGAGAAGTTTAAAGAAAAACCCGACGTTTGTAATGCAATAGGGGCTCACCATGATGAAATTGAAATGGAAACTTTAATCTCTCCAATCGTTCAGGTATGTGATGCTATCTCTGGAGCTCGCCCTGGTGCACGTCGTGAAGTTGTTGAAGCATATATTCAACGACTTAAAAAGCTTGAAGGATTAGCACTTAGTTACCCTGGGGTTGTTAAAACCTATGCTATACAAGCTGGAAGAGAATTGCGTGTTATTGTTGGTGCTGAGCAAGTTAGTGATACGGATGCCGATAAAATATCCTTTGAATTATCTAGAAAGATTCAAGAGGAAATGACATATCCTGGTCAGATAAAGATAACTGTTATCAGAGAAACCAGAGCTATAAACTATGCTAAATAGAGAAACAAATAATTAATAACAAATTTTTTAATCAATATGAAAAAATTATTTCTACTATCATTTGCCATTTCATTTGCATTTGCAATGAATGCTCAAAATATTTTTGATAAGGGCAGTATTATGTTTAATGCAGGTATTGGTGTACCACATAATTATGGTATTGTTCCAACAGTAAATTTTAGTGGTGAGATTGGAGTTATTCCAACTGGCGATATTGGAGTTGTATCTTTTGGTGCATTAACTGAAATTCAATTTGCTCAATACTCCTATGGGTATTTATATAGTAATGAGAATTTTATGAGATTTTATTTGGGACCAAGAGCAGCTTGGCATTTTCTCGGTCTGAACACATCTGTATTTGATGTATACGGTGGCGTGGGTCTTGGAATCACAATAAATGGTAAAAGTGATAATATTAGTGGCTCGACAAATGTAGACCCAGATATTTTTGCCGGTGGAAGATGGATGTTTGCTGCAAAAATGGGCCTCTTTGCTGAAGCGGGATACACTGGGTTGAGTTATCTTAAATTTGGCCTAACGTTTGGATTGTAAAGAGAAAACTTCATAAAAAAAAACGCTGGATTCAATTTGAGTTCAGCGTTTTTTGTTTGTAAAACTATTTGTTATTATTATTTTTCATCTCAAATTCCTTAATTAATTCCTCAGGCGATTTACCAAGATTATTTAAAGATACTACAGCATCGTCAGCAAAATCACTTTCTGGAAATTTTTCTAGAAACTCTTCATAACACTTTCTGGCATTTGTATAATCGTTAAGTTGATCTTCATATACAAATCCTTTAAGGAACATTGCGGTATGAATATTCTCATAATCCGGATACATATTGATTATATTATTAAATAATGCAATTGTTGTTTTTGGATTTCCGATATTCATTTGTATATCAGCAGCTTTAAATAAATATATGGGACCCAATGAATCATCGATATGAAGGTCAGCATAACTCACATACATATCTGCAAGGTCGAGAGCTTTCTCAACATCTGGGGTTGTCATATTAGCACTAAATAACTCGGATTCTAGTTTTGTGATATCCTCAATTGTTATTTCAGTATCAGAACTTTCCTTGCTTGAATTATTATTGCATGATACCATTAAAAATGTGCTGAAAATTGAAATTAATACAATCCTTAGTATATTCATTTTTGTTAGATTTATTAGATTAGCGTTTTCCTTTTTTTCTGGGGATTAACATTTTATAGGCAACATCAGCAGTGCCATTCGTTATGTCGCGTAGCTTTCCTTTCAGTAATAACTTTTTGAAATTAGGTATATGTTCAATAAAAACTTTGCCCTCAATATGATCATATTCATGTTGTATTATTCTGGCAAATATTCCATCAAATCTCTTATTTTCGTGAAAATTGAAATTTTCATCATAATAAGAGATGTATATAGTTGATGGTCTTTTAACTGCTTCGTTAATACCAGGAACGCTAAGGCAACCTTCTTCAAATTCTTCTTCTTTACCTTCTTCTTTTGTGATATAAGCGTTAATAAATACACTCCTAGTGGCCTCTAATTCTGGATATTCGTCAACAAATGGTGTTGGATCAATCACAAATAATCTAATTGCACGATTAATTTGATGAGCTGCAAGTCCAACACCTTTTGAATAATACATCGTTTCAAACATATTCTCGATTAATAAATCAAGATCTTCATAATCTTTGCTTATGTCCTCACCAACTTTCTTAAGAGTAGGATGACCATATGCCGTAATTGGTAATATCATAATTATTATAAAATTTATTATATCGAATCCATGTAGGATTGTAATATTAATGTAGCGCTTATTGTATCTACCATAGCTTTGTTTTGACGTTTTGACTTACTCAGTCCACCAGCTATCATAGCATCCATAGCAATTTTTGAGGTAAATCGTTCGTCAAATCTTTTGATTGTAATATTAGGATACTTCTTTGTCAATCCCTTTACAAATGGTTCAATAAATCTGGTCGAATCAGAAGGCCTGTTCATCATATCTTTTGGCTCTCCGATTACTATAATATCTACCTTTTCCTTTTTTGTATATTCATTTAGATAAGTCCAAATATCTTTAACGTGAACAGTTGTTAGGCCTGTTGCTATCATCTGTAACTCGTCCGTTACAGCAAGTCCAATCCGTTTTTGACCATAGTCTATTGCTAATATCCTGCCCATTAGAATGATATATAGTTTACCTGTATTAAATGTTTAATCGGCAAAATTAGCATTTTTTTATACTTTTAGCACAAATTTAAATATCAATGAAAAACATACAAAAATTAATTGATTTCGCTTGGGAAGATAGGTCTTTACTTAAGAATATTGAAACCATTGCAGCAGTTGAAAAAGTTATTGAATTACTTGATTGTGGAGAACAACGTGTTGCTCAACAAAAGGGGAATGAATGGATTATTAACGACTGGGTAAAGAAGGCTATAATAATGTATTTCATAATACGAAAGATGGAAACCATGGAAGTTGGAATGTTTGAGTTTCACGATAAGATTCCTTTAAAACATAATTATGCTAAATTAGGTGTAAGGGTTGTACCCCACGCAATAGCGCGTTATGGATCCTTTTTATCTCCTGGAGTTATTATGATGCCATCGTATGTTAATATTGGTGCGTTTGTTGGAAGTGGCACTATGGTTGATACTTGGGCAACCGTGGGTTCTTGTGCTCAAATTGGCAAGGATGTTCATCTAAGTGGTGGAGTTGGTATTGGTGGCGTTCTTGAACCCATTCAGGCTGCTCCTGTCATTATCGAAGATAATTGTTTTATTGGTTCACGATCAATCGTTGTAGAGGGTGTTTATGTTGGTAAGGAAGCAGTACTAGGTGCTAATGTGGTTATAACTAAATCAACACGAATTATAGATGTTAGTGCTGATAAACCAGTTGAATATAAAGGCATTGTTCCTCCACGTTCTGTAGTTATTCCTGGTACGACCACAAAATCTTTTCCAGCTGGGGATTATCAAGTTCCTTGTGCTTTGATTATTGGAACCAGAAAAGAAACAACAAATAAGAAAACATCATTAAATGATGCATTGCGAGATTATAATGTTTCAGTTTAGTATATTCTACTAGTTTGAGTCTATGACTTTTTTCTGTTCTTTATTTTTTATCGCGCCTTTTTTTGCCTTTTTTCTTCAGTCTTGAGTAGTTCTCTTTTCCTTTAAAGTTTTCTCTTCTTTTAAAGTTTCTTGATGATGGTGATTTTTGAATTGATTGCTTTGGATTAGCAACTTCAATTACTAGTGGTATGTTATTGAAATCAGCATCATCAAATGATTTTAGTATGGATTTTTCAAACGCTTTATCAACCTCAAAGAATGAAAAATTCTTCATTATTTCAATTTTGCCAATATCGATATTTCGCTCTTTGGTATATTTATTAATTAACCCAATTAATGATGCAGGGTTTAAATTAGTACTGCTCCCAACATTTATGAACAGTCTGGTAAAATTTGCATCGTCTCTATCACGTCGTCTTACACTATCCTCTCTTCGTCGGCTGTCCTGATCCTTACGCCTTCTGCCCGATTCATCTCGATTTCTTCTAGTGTCCTCACGAGATTTTTCAACTTTATTTAAATCCTTAGATCCTTTATAATAAGATAGAAATCTGTTAAATTCCACAGAAACAAACTTCTTAATTAGCTCCTCTCTATTGAGCCACTCAAGTTTTTTATATATGGCTTCAATAAATGGGGCTATCTGTGATTCGTCAATTTCTACGTTTTCAACTCTGTCAACAAGGTTATACAATTGCTTGGCACATATTTCTTTTCCATTTGGAACGAGCATTTTCTCAAATTTCTTGCCTACAATTTTTTCAACGGATCTGAGTTTATGCTTTTCGCGCATATGTAGTATGGATAAAGATATGCCACTTTTACCAGCCCTTCCGGTTCTACCACTTCTATGGATATACACTTCATTTTCATCAGGGAGGTTAAAATTAATAACATGCGTTAGTTCATCCACATCAAGTCCGCGTGCTGCAACATCTGTAGCAACAAGTAGTTGTAGGTGTTTAGACCTGAATTTATTCATTACCGAATCGCGCTGAGCTTGTGATAGATCACCATGAAGTGCATCAGCATTATAACCATCTTGAATAAGTTTATCGGCTATTTCTTTAGTTTCACGTCTTGTTCTGCAAAAAATAATTCCATAAATCTTTGGGTTCATATCAGAGATCCGCTTAAGTGCTTCATAGCGATCTCGTGCATGAACCTCATAATAAATATGCTTAACATTTTCTGCGGCAATATTTTTTGTACCAGCAGATAGTTCTATGGGATTTTTCATGAATTTTTTGGAAATTCTTGAAATCTCCGCAGGCATGGTTGCAGAAAACAACAATGTTTGTTTATTTTCTGGAGTTCCTTCCAATATACCATCTAAATCTTCTTTAAACCCCATACTTAACATTTCGTCAGCCTCGTCAAGAACAACTGTGTTAATCTTACTTACGTTAAGGCGATTTCTTTTAATAAGATCTAGGGTTCTGCCTGGTGTTCCAACAACAATATGCGAACCTTTGCGTAGTTCTGTGATTTGATTCTCTATACTAGTTCCTCCATAAACAGCTGTTATTCTGATGTTTTTATTGTTTTTAGAATATGATTGTAGATCTTTGGCAATTTGCATGCATAATTCCCTGGTTGGAGATAGTATTAACCCCTGAGTATGTTTTATGTTTACATCAGCTTTTTGTATCATAGGTAAACCAAATGCAGCAGTTTTACCTGTACCCGTTTGAGCAAGGCCAACCAAATCCCTTTCTGATTCAAGTAATACAGGAATAACTAATTCCTGGATAGGTGTAGGAGCAACAAAGCCTAATTCGGTTATTGCTGAAATTAGTTCAGGGTTTAATTCTAATTCTTCGAAATTGTTCATGGAATAATCTTAGTAGAGATGATATATTATGAGTGCCAGTATTACATACTTTGGCGCTGCAAAAATAGTTATTATTTACTTATGGGCTACGTATTGAAAATAAAAGAATTATGAACCAAATTATTATTTGAATATTTATAAATAACAGTAAGTTTATATTGATAATAATCTTGGAAATATTTACTATTTAGATTCATTTAAAATAAAAAAATAAGCTATTTTTGCAGCCAAATATTATTGAAATGGCACAACAAAGAAAATATACTTTAGATAATACGAATAAAGAGACTCTTGAGAATTGGTATAAGCTTCTTACTCTAGGTAGACAGTTGGACGAAAAAGCCCCCAATTATTTAAAGCAAGCTCTAGGATGGTCGTACCATGCACCTTATGCTGGTCATGATGGTATTCAATTGGCCATAGGTCAAATATTTAATAGGGAAACAGACTTTTTATTTCCTTATTACCGCGACATGCTTACAGCTATTTCTGCTGGATTAACAGCTGAAGAGGTTATTCTTAATGGTATTTCTAAGGCAACTGATATAGCAAGTGGGGGTCGACATATGTCAAATCATTTTGCGAAACCAGAATGGAATATTCAAAATGTGTCTTCTGCAACTGGTAATCATACTCTTCATGCTGCTGGTGTTGCCCGATCGATAAAAATATATGAAAGTAATGGTGTTGCAATTAGTTCTCAAGGAGAATCATCAACCTCTGAAGGTTATGTATTTGAAGCTATAAATGGTGCATCCAAAGAAAAACTGCCGGTAATTTTCGTTTTTCAAGACAACCAATATGGTATATCAGTTCCACAACGTGATCAGTCGGCGAACAGAAGAGCTGCTGAAAATTATCGTGGAATGAAAAATTTAAAGATCATGTATTGTGATGGCAAAAATGTATTTGATTCGATGAATACAATGGATGCTGCCAAGAAACATGCAATTGAAAATAGTGAGCCGGTTATTGTTCATGCCAACTGTTTGCGTATACATTCACATTCTAATTCAGATGCGCATGAATTGTATCGTGATGATAGTGAGAGGCATTGCGTTAGATTGAGTGATCCACTTGAGCGATTTAGAGTTCAACTTGTTCATTCTGGTAAATTCACTGAAGAAGAGCTTCAGAATATTGATAAAGAAGAAAAGAAAAGAATATCTGCTGCCCACAAGCTTGCTTTGAAAGCTCCTAATCCTAGGCCAGATTCAATTTATGATTTTGTTTGCCCTGAGCCATATGTTAGTACTTTGTATCCTGAGGGTATTCATGATGGATCGAAAGGAGAACCCCTAAGATTAATACAAGCACTTAATCAAACTCTTAAAGCAGAGTTTCGTCATAACCCTGATACATATATTTTTGGACAGGATATGGCTAATAAAGATAAGGGTGGTATTTTTAACGTAAGTAAGGGTATGCAACAAGAGTTTGGTGTTGGACGTGTTTTTAACGCTCCAATTGCCGAAGACTTTATTCTGGGTACTGCTAATGGAATGACTCGTTTTAATGATAAGATAAGAGTTGTTGTTGAAGGTGCCGAGTTTGCCGATTATTTTTGGCCAGCAATGGAGCAACTTGTTGATAGTTCACATGATTATTGGAGAAGCAATGGTCAATTTTCACCCAATGTGACAATCAGATTAGCTTCGGGTGGATACATCGGCGGTGGCTTATATCATTCGCAAACAATTGAGGGGGCACTAACTACATTTCCTGGCCTCAGGGTTGTTTATCCTGCTTTTGCAGATGATGCAGCAGGTTTGCTACGTACCTCAATCAGATCAAAAGGGTTAACACTATTTCTAGAACCCAAAGCTCTTTATAATGATCCATTGGCAGAAACTTTAGTACCCGATGATTTTGAGGTGCCATTTGGTAAGGCAAAAGTAAGGCGTGAAGGATCTGATTTAAGTATTATTACATACGGCAATACACTACCAATGTGTATAAAAGCAGCTGATCAAATTAAAGAAGAAACCGGAAAAGAGATTGAAGTTGTTGATTTAAGATCATTACTACCATTGGATGAAGAATCAATTTTAAAATCGGTAGAAAAAACCAATCGAGTACTTGTGGTGCATGAGGATAAGGTATTTGCAGGATTTGGTGGCGAAGTTGCTGCCTTAATTTCCGACAAAGCTTTTAAATCCCTTGACGCTCCAGTTAAAAGGGTAGGGGCAACATTTACTCCTGTTGGTTTTAACCGAATACTAGAAAAAGCAATACTCCCTGACATCCAAAAAATATTGGATGGAATTAACGAATTGCTTGAGTTTTAATTGCAGATAATAGGACTATCTTGTCCACTTAATACGATATCCAATATTCCATTCAATGTAATCGGCTACTGAAAAATCGTAAGCTCTAACATTAATTCCGGCGAATACATTATCGAATACATGATATTTGAGTCCAATGCGTTGGTAAGAACCACCTGGTTTTCTCCTTGGATAAGAGGTTCCAGCTGGAGGTTCTGAATCTGGGATTTTCCATTCTTCACGGTATATATACCAACCTGGTTGTATTATTACTGATAGTTTATGCACAACTAGCTCGAACGAACCGTAAGCACCAAAGGCAAATTTGTTTCCATTTCCTGCATTAATCCGTTTGTTATCATTCCCACTACTATATTCAATATATGAATTGTAAGAACCATCTAAGCCCAAGTCGATACCTGCCCCAAATTTCACTTTATGAGATATTTGCCGGTTTATCCCAGTGGATATTGTAAACACACCATAGGTTTCTGCTGTGTAAGAGGTGTCAAATCCCTCTATCATTTTATAGCCTAGTTGTTTAGATGACGCAGCCAATAAAACAATATATTCCCAATCATTCTTATATTTTGGTACTTCCACTTTTATAAAATCTGGCCGAGGTTTAAACATATACTTTAAACCAAACCGTGGAGCTACCAAATTAATGCCTAAATTGGGAACTCTGGTTGCACCATTTGAGAAATGGGTAAACGTAAATCCTCCAGTGAAGTTAAACCGTTTACCTAACATAACATCGATATTAAGGCCGGCATCTATAAAAACGGTATTGCTAGATCCAATGGCATATTGCATTGCATTGGTATTTTGATCAAACTTCTTCCAATCGTATGTGAGTCCAAATCCAACCTCATAGTTAATCGACCAACGCTTAAATCGTTTAATAATTGGAGCATTTATAAAAGTGTAAATAGCTGAGGGTGTTCCAAGTTCTTCTGAATCGAAGAAATTTACTCCATAAAAGCCAAATCCCCATGTTGGATAACCATATAATTGTTGCCACAATTTGCGCCCATCTGTTTCAATACCATATTGGAGTGAAGCGCTTTGGTAATAGTCGATGGGTTTACCTTTCTTATTTTCACCCTTTAGAAAATCGTTGGTAGGCAGCACTTTGCCCGCTTGATAAAAAAACCTTAATGATTTAACATATCGATTCTTTTTTACATTTGTTGTATCGGATGCAAATCCAGTAATTGATAAAAATGCTATTAATATAAGTATACTATTAGTTCTCTTCATTCCTTATGATGTGTATTTCAAATGCATTTCAAATATACTTTAAATAAATTAATTGAATAGATATTTGCTTATCTAAAATACAAGTTGGATTTTTATTATTCTTGTAGTTTAAAGTAAATGTAATAGAAGGTGTTTTCAATCAAAGTTGAGTTCGATAGGTACGAAAAGATACTCTTGCAAAACAATGAAAATGGAGATAGAGTTTGCATCGTACCCTCTCTAGGTGGTATTATACTCGAATTAATTTTATCTAAAAATAATAAGGGTTATAGTATTATTGATAGTTCAGATTGTGATCCTGGTAAAAGTAATTGCTTTTCGTATAAAGGATCAAAGCTAACTCCATTCCCAAACCGAATACGGGATGGGAAATATTGTTTTAAAGGGAGTTATTATCAATTGCCTATTAATCATAGACATGAAAATCATGCAATTCATGGTTTAGTTTATGATAAATCTTTTTCCTTGGTTAAATTAATAGCGAATAAGGTTTGTGCTGAATTAGAAATTGAGTATTGCTATAGTGGTGGTGATGTTGGTTTTCCATGGTGCTTTAGGGTTACATTGGTATACACTTTGACCAATAAAGGGATAAAAATAACTACATATATTAAGAACACTGGAACACAAGACATGCCCTTTGGAGATGGCTGGCATCCATATTTTAAATTTAATGAGGTTGTTGATGACTTAATGATCAGTATACCATCGAGTAAAAAAATACTTGTTGATGGCAGAATGATTCCAAATGGCAAATTCGAAAGAAATGATGATATAAAAAATCTAAGATTAATAGGTAATAAGGTTCTGGATTCAGGATTTCAAATCGAAACACTGGGCATATCAACCACTCAGCTTTACTCTCCCAAAAAAGATACTAAAATAAATGTTTGGCAGGATTCTGATTTTGCTAAATATAACTATCTGCAAATATATATTCCACCATCCAGAGAGTCAATCGCAATTGAACCGATGACTTGTGCTCCTGATGCTTTTAACAATCACGAAGGACTAAATATTCTATCACCAAATAGTGAATTTAAAGGGGAATATGGAGTTTATCTAAGCTAAAGTAAAATTATAACTTTTTGTATTGTCTAAACTTAACATAGTCACCTTTAGCTATGTTATAATTATCACAATAACCAGCAACCACTTCAACCACGTATTTTGACTTATATATTGATGGTATTGGATTTTCGGAAAATGGCACAGTGTATTTTTGTATACTGACAATTGACAATTCAATATCTAAATATATTATATCCAATGATATATAAGTATTTCTCATCCAAAATGATTGAGGCTCCTCCCTTTCCATTATAAAAAGCATACCCATTGTATCGCTCATTGATCGACGATACATCATACCCAACATTCTTTCATATTCATTATCAGCAATCTCAATGGTTATAGTGCTAATGGGTTTTGATTGACCTACTTTGTAAAAACTTAAGTCTCCTTCGGATTTAAATTCTGGTTCAAATTTCTTATTGTTTCTGCTAGTTTTACTTGTTAGGTTATCATTATTCTTTATGAAAAATGAAATGGCAATGAGTAATGTTACTATTATAATTAACCAGATCCAGCTGTATTTGATATTCTTATTATTTTTATTGGGTTCAGTTATCCTTGATGGTTTTCCAACTGCTTTTTTTCTGTTTTTTTTGGTCATATTAGGGA
>JAERTF010000015.1 GCA_016845105.1 Bacteroidota bacterium
ATTTAAGCATCACATTAAAGGTCATAATTTACGTTTCAATACTTGGTTTTTCTTGCATTTTTGCAATGGGATATGTATCGATAAATGCTGCCGACAATATTCTTACAAAAAATGCACATGAACACATAAATTCTGTTGAGGCCCTTAAAAAACAACAAGTTGAAAGCTTCATACATAGCAAAATAACAGCCATTGAAGCATTAACCAAAATGCCGGTCACATTAAGAGCTGTTAATGTGCTACTTAAGTTAAACGAAGGAGTATTGCCTCAAACATCAACTAATAAGAACCTAATAGATTTGTTTGCTAGTTCGTTTCAAAGCTATATGAAGGCAAATAAAATGGATAATATAATCATTGCCGACATAAAAAAAGGCAATGTTTTCTATTCAGGAAACAACGAATTTATTAACAGTGAATTGAGCCAGGAATCGAATGCAATATCAAAAGTTTGGCGAACTTGTTTGCGTTCTTCAGAACCTATAATTAGTGATATGGAAAGATCCAATGGGAGCGATGACATTCCTTCAGTATTTATTGGAAATAGTATTATTCAGGATGGTGAAATAATTGCCGTATTAATTGGAGAAATTAGTAGTAGAGAAATAAATACTATTATGAAATCCAACGAAGGTATGGGCAAATCGGGTGAGACATATTTAGTTGGTAGTGATTTTCTATTTCGTTCCGATTCGAAGTTTTCATCAAAGTCAACAATATTAAACATATCTGTAAAAACAAAAGCTACTGATCGTGTTTTTAATGGTCAATATGGCACCGACCTCATATCAGATTATAGAGGTATTGAAGTATTAAGTAGTTATGATAAATTAAATATTGCTGGATTAAATTGGGCAATTATTACTGAAATTGACGAAAGTGAAATCATGGCTCCAAAAAGCAGTTTAATTAATACCATCTTGATAATTTGCGGAATTATTGCCGTTATTATGATGCCCGTTCTGTACATGATTGGCCAATCGCTTCGCAAACCCCTTATTCTCGAGGTAGAATATGCGAAGAAGCTTGCAAATGGTGAACTTGATGCTAAGATTGACATTAATCAGAAAGATGAAATAGGAGTACTTGCCGATGCATTACGAACCATTGCAGCTACTACTAAGAATGTTATTTCTGGAGTGATTGAAGTAACAAACAACTTAGCAGATGCAAGTTTTCAGCTAAGTGGATCATCTCAAAACTTAAGTTCAGGTGCTTCAGAGCAGGCATCATCGATAGAAGAAGTATCAGCTTCGATGGAACAAATGGCTTCAAATATCCAGCAAAATGCTGATAATGCAAATCAAACTGAAGAGATTACAAGTGCAGTTTCAAACCAAGTGTCACAAGGCAGTGATATTGTTTTGTCATCAGTAGCTTCAATGGAAAAGATTGCAGATAAAATATCCATTATTAGTGATATCGCATTTCAAACAAATATTCTTGCTCTTAATGCTTCAGTGGAGGCCGCAAGAGCAGGAGAATATGGCAAAGGTTTCGGTGTTGTGGCTTCCGAAGTAGGTAAACTTGCAGATAAGACCAAATCTGCTGCTTCTGAAATCGATGAGATAAGCAAGGATAGTGTTGAAATTGCAGGTAAAACAAAGGAATTAATGGGCGACCTTGTTCCAAGTATTCAAAACTCCTCAATGTTGGTGCAAGAAATTTCTGCAGCGAGCAAGGAACAACGTGATGCAGCCGACCAAATTAATAATGCCATCCAAATACTAAATGATGTAAGTCAACAGAATGCTGCTTCCGCAGAAGAAATGGCAACAAATTCTGAAGAACTTTCGGCTCAGGCCGAACAACTTGTTAATGTTATATCTCATTTTAAAATAGAGGGATTAAAAAAAACCAAGAGATATAATTCTGATCATAAACAAAAACTAATTTCAGAAAGAAAATATCCAGATATTGATCATAAAGAACACATTGAGGACTCAGGTGTTGATATAGACCTAAACGCTCCTGATAATCTGGATAATGAATTTGAAAGATTCTAGAAGTATAATGGTTAGTAGTATATCATATGGTGAGTTAGAAGACAAGGATTTTAAAGAATTATCAGACTTTATCTATGATAATTATGGAATAAATCTTTATCCAAATAAAAAAGTTCTTGTGAAATCAAGACTTCAAAGCAGATTAAATGCATTGGGAATTAGTACATACAGTGAGTATTGCGACTTTGTTTTAAATAAGGATCCCAACCGCAAAGAGGCTGTTGAAATGATAAACAGATTGTCCACCAACAAAACTGATTTTTTTCGCGAAGATGATCATTTTCATTTACTTTCACACAATTTTCTAAAGAGTTATATAACATCGGCAAATAAAAATCAATTACTAATTTGGAGTGCTGGATGCTCGAGTGGTGAAGAGCCATATACGATTGCAATGGTATTACAGGAAGAAAAACAAAAGATCCCGGCTTTTGATTTTAAGATTTATGCTTCCGATATATCAACATCGGTACTTCAAAAAGCAAGCAAAGCAATATATTCCACAAACTATCTTCACCAAATACCAATTCAATACAAAATAAAATATCTGTTAAAAAATAAGGATAGTACAAAAAATCAATTTAGGATTGCTCCTGAATTAAGGAATAAGGTTGAGTTTTTCAGATATAATCTTCTTAACCCAAAACTACCTACCAATGATAAAATGGATATTATATTTTGCAGAAACACATTAATCTATTTCGACAGGTCAACACAAAAATTGGTAGTAGAAAAACTTTTAAAAGGCTTAGTTACTGGTGGGTATTTATTTTTAGGACATTCTGAATCGCTAATTAATATGAATTTCAATTTGGCGCATGTTGCTGCATCAGTTTATAAAAAACTTTAATCATAAATCTAATTGCCATGAGTTTCGAACTTGAAAAAAAACAAAAAGAAATAGAAGAACTACAAACTACTATTAAAGAACTTAATGATCGTTTAAATGATTCGGAGGCTCTAAAAAGCAATTTCATTTCAAATATAATGAACGAGGTTTATAATCCTTTTAGCTCCATTATTAGTATGGCTGATAATATAATATCATTGAAAAAAGATAACCTTGATAAAGCAAAATCCCTTGCTGAACATATATATCGCGAAGCAGCTCAATTGGATTTCCATTTGCAGAATATTTTTACAGCAGCCACCATTGAAGCAGGACTTGAGGCAATCGAAACATCAAATGTTAAAGTAGTAAATATTCATAAAAATATCATAAGTAAATTAAAATTTGACATTGACAAGAAAGGTATTTCATTAAGAGATAAGATTGGTAAGGAACTCGTTACTGGAATATACACCGACGCCAAAAAACTTAGTTTAATATTATTAAACCTAATAACTAATGCGATTAAAAACAGTCCTGAAAATGGTAAAATCGAATGCATATATGGGCGGGTTGATGATATTCTAAATATTAGCATTAGCGATCAGGGACCCGGAATAGATATGGATGAGATGGATAAGATTTTTGACAGATTTAAAAGGATTGATGCTACCATAAACTCTGTTACAGGTGGCACTGGACTTGGTTTATCGGTTGTAAAGGCATTAATTGAAATTATGAACGGAAACCTTCTTATTATAAATGATAAGGGCACCAAAGTAACATTGAGTATACCTTGCATTAGTATGAATCAAAAGGGAGATAACTTTGAAGATGATGCAATTCTTTTTGATGAAGAGGTATTTTAATTGATGGTTGAGATTCTCAAATACTATTTACTTCCTGGCGCCATTAAAGTGTCGAAGAAACCTATGGAGATAACCACTTTATTGGGTTCATGTGTTTCTGTATGTATTTGGGATCGACGACTTAAACAAGGCGGCATTAATCACTATATGATGCCATATTGGAATGGAACAGGTTTAGCTTCTCCAAAATATGGAAATATTGCCATTGAAAAATTAATAAACAGTATGTATTATATTGGATCGCAACATAAAGATTTAGTTGCAAAAGTGTTTGGTGGAGCAGCTGTTCTGAACACAAAAGATTGTGTATTTAACATTGGAGAAAGAAATATCCATATCCAAAATAATATTTTGAAAGAACAAGGTATTGAAATAGTTGCAAAAAGTCTTGGGGGAAATAAAGGCCGTAAACTACTTTTTAATACAGAAACTGGGGTTGTTAAGATGAAATTTGTTATGAAATCTATGATGGTATGACAATGGATAAAAAAATAAAGATTCTGATTGTTGATGATTCTGCCTTAATAAGACAGACCTTAACTAAGGTACTAACATCATATGATGAATTTGAGGTTACAGGAGTTGCAGCTGATCCATATATTGCAGCTCATAAAATGAAAGTACAAAAACCTGATGTAATAACTCTTGATATCCAAATGCCGAAAATGGATGGCTTAACATTTCTGAAAAAACTAATGAGTCAGCACCCAATCCCAGTTATAGTTATTTCGAGTCTAACAACCAAAGAAAGTGACATTGCCTTATCTGCATATAAACTAGGGGCAATTGACGTAATTGAAAAACCTGTTATGTCTACGGATTTTTTATATAGCGAATGGAAGGAAAAAATATATAATTCGATCAAAACAGCTGCTGAGTCTTCTGTAAATCAAAGAAAAACAAAGGGTACAGGTTCAACTATAAAAAATCCTATCATTGAAAAAAAATTAAGACTCAAAGAAACTGTTAGCAATAGCATCATCCTAATTGGTTCTTCGGCAGGTGGTACGGAAGTTATAAATAACATACTATCAAACCTTAGTGAAACCATTGCCCCTATTTTAATTGTCCAGCATATGCCAGTACTTTTCACTGCTTCCTATGCCGAAAGACTGAATCAGAATAGCAATCTTCATATAAAAGAAGCATCAATTGGAGATGAGTTATATCGTGGTACTGTATTATTAGCGCCTGGTGATAAACATATGGAGTTAAAAAATAATGGCTTTAACTTTTTTGTTGATCTAAACCTTAATGATAAGATAAACCGGCATAGACCTTCGGTTGATGTATTATTTAAATCTGCTCTTAAATTTGGTGGAATAAATATTCTTGCAATTATTCTTTCGGGTATGGGTAAAGATGGAGCCGAGGGAATGCTTGAGCTTAAAAAGGCAGGAGCTAAAACAGTTGCTCAGGATAAGGATTCATGTATTGTTTATGGAATGCCTAAGGAGGCGTTGGAGACAGGTGCAGCAGATTTCTCATTATCAATTGAAGAGATTATAATTGCCATAGACAATTTCTCTCGCAAGTATAAATAAAATTTAGTATTTTTAGATGTTGAATTACAAGTAATCGTGGATGAAGACAGAAAATAAACCAAGAGTATTAATTGTAGATGACCTAAAAACCAATTTACTCAACATAAAATCAATACTCACTGACAACGAGGATTATCAAATCGCCACCGCAGATAATGGTAAATCTGCATTAAAAAAAGCACGTGCTCAAAAGTTGGATTTAATCCTGCTTGATATAGTGATGCCTGACATGTCAGGCATTGAAGTCTGCCGTGAACTTAAAAAGAATAACTCAACCAAGGATATTCCAGTAATTTTCCTTACCTCAAAAAATGATTCAGAAAGTATAATTGAAGGATTTAATGCAGGTGCAGTTGATTATGTTCATAAATCTTTTGTAGGAGAAGAGTTACTGGCCAGAGTAAGGGTTCATATCCAGCTAAACAACACCAAACAACAACTAATTGGAGCAAAGGAGAGAGCTGAATTGGCTACAAATGCTAAATCAATGTTTCTTGCAAATATGTCGCATGAGATTCGTACCCCAATGAATGGTGTTATCGGAATGGTTGAAGCCTTAAAAGCCACTGATTTAACTGAAGATCAGATGGAATACGTAAATATAATTGACATTTCAAGCGAAAACTTGTTATCAGTAGTAAACGATATTCTTGATTTTTCAAAAGTTGAAGCCGGCCAAATTGAGCTTGAACGAATCACTTTTAGTCTTAATAAAACCATCGATGAAGTTGTTAAACTTTTGAAATTCAAATCAGATCAAAAGGGGTTATATTTAAATTATAATAGCGATGAGAATGTACCTAAATTCTTTGTTGGTGATCCGGTACGTGTAAAACAGATACTTATTAACATGATAAACAATGCTGTAAAATTTACTTCCACAGGTGGCATTACTCTAAAATGTGATTTAATTACTTCAAATAATAAACGGGCAAAACTTAAGTTTACAGTTTCGGATACAGGGATTGGGATTTCAGAATCTGCCAAATCAAAACTATTTGAATCATTTACACAAGCTGATGCATCAACAACAAGAAAGTTTGGTGGTACGGGTCTTGGGCTTGCAATATCCAAGAGTTTATCGGAGATGATGCATGGCGAAATTGGTGTTGATAGTGTTGAAGGAAAAGGATCATCATTTTGGTTTACAGTTTACCTGGAGCTTGCAGATGATAAATACACTGAAACAGCTAAAGAAGGCACCGATAATATTCAGGAACTAAAGGATTTAAATATATTGGTGGCTGAAGATAATGCAATAAACCAACGTGTAGCCAGATTTGTATTAGAAAAGCTTGGTCACAAAGTAGAGATTGCTGAAAATGGTAAAATTGCTGTGGATAAATGCATTAACGGCGACTATGATATTCTTTTTATGGATATTCAAATGCCAATAATGGATGGGTTAACTGCCACACGTACAATTCGAAAATTTGAACATGATAATAATATTGAAAAAGAGATTCCTATAGTTGCCATGACAGCAAATACCATGAAAGGCGATAAGGAAAATTTTCTGGCCAGTGGCATGAACGATTATATTGGTAAACCATTTAAAGCAAATGAGTTATCGAAAATTATTTACGAAATATCACAAAACAATTAGTATGAGACCTAATTTAAACGGAAAGAAAATATTGATTGTTGAAGATACTGATGCCAACATTATGTTTTTTAAATCTGCATTCAAAAGAACCGGAGCAGAACTTTTTATAGCTACAAATGGTGAGGAATCGATAGATATAGTGAAAGAAAACCCTGATATTGATATTATACTAATGGATATTAATATGCCAAAGAAAGATGGTTTGGCAACAACTACTGCAATTAAATCAACTAACCCTGAAATTCCAATTATAATACAAACCGCATATGTACTTAATCATAGCCAGGAAAATTGCTTTGCTGCAGGGGCTGATTTTTTCATTGAAAAGCCCATTAGATTAACAGTATTATTTGATGCAATTCAAGCATTATTAAATTAAAAGTAAATTTTTCTATTTTTTATTTTTTAATTGAAAATTTTTCTACATTTGCACCCTCAAAACGGGGTATGGCCCAGTCCGGTTAAGGCGCCTGCTTTGGGAGCAGGAGACCGCAAGTTCGAATCTTGCTACCCCGACAAAACAAAAGCCTCGCAGTCAGATGATTGCGAGGCTTTTTTATTTCAATCAATTTATTGATTTCCTGATTTGAGTACACAAACAGTACCACAAAGTCACTCCTTTTTCTGAATTACCTCTGTAACACCACTTATTACCTTATCTATTGTATCTTTTATTATTTGCTTTAGGTTTGTTGAAGCATAAACTACAAAATCTTCAATGTTATCAAAACTACGATCGTAAAACTTCATGTTCTTATATATCTCCGAAATAGTTTCCTCATCAATGTTTAACAAAATCCCACCTTCAATATCTTCTGTGTAAAAGCTCAGTTTTGCCTTCAACTCTTTATTCTCCTGTGAGAGATCGTTTATTTCAGTTATATATGTAGAATAATCTTCTTTTGTGTGCATACTGATGAATTTTATATACTCATCAACTTCCATTCCCGCTATTTCTGCTCTGTTTTCAATTAATTCATTCTCATCTTCAGAGTAGTTCAGGTTATACGAATTATCATTTGCTTGCTCTTTAAGCTTATTGTCTCTGCTATTCATTGTGCGACATGAGTTGCTACAATATAATGCATCACTGCGCCTTGATTCAAATTCTGAATCACAATATGCGCATGTTAAACTATAATTTTTCATTTTGTTTGTTTTATGTGGTTAATAAATACAAGTACAAAGCCATATATATGGGATTGGGTTTGTACTAATTGCTTTTCAAATCTAATTCCGCTGCTGTATGCGACAAATAATATTCAATACTTCGGCCATCCTTCCGTTTTTTAAGTGTATGATTAGTGCCATCTTTACTGATAATTGACACGTGATTAACATATAAATAATCAAGCCTTTCAAGAATCGTATTCTTAGAACACCCGAAATAGTCAATTAACTCTTCAACAAGAGTTGACCTGAGCTTAGGTTCTACTAACACATCTAATAATTGGCTCTTTACTTGGTCTAATTCTGCTAAATGCTTCCGAGACTGTGTTACATCATTAATGAAGTCACTACCAGCTTCAACGAGAGATTTCTTTGTATCTGAATACACTAAATGAAAAGGGTCAGGCCTCTTCCCTACCCTTGTCTTTAAATACTTGACTCGAATAAGGTCAGTATCTTCATTTTTCTTTGTCTTCTCGAATCCTATTTGCATCTGGAGACTTGCCTTATTCATAATTTCTGTTCCAAGATGCCCACGAGCTTTATCACCCGATGACGGGTTTTCATGAACAATACAGAGGAAGGTTACATTCTGAGAGTTAATTAGTGAGTTCATGTAGTCAATTAACTTCATGCTTTCACGTGGGTCATTGAAGTTTGAAATTAGGTCGGTAATAACATCAAGTACAATTATTAAATGTCCATCATTAGTTTTTCTTATATGTTCAATGTATGCTTTTAAAACTTCTAATCGATCTTCTCTAACAATCTCGATCATCGAAATATAATCAAAATTTTCAGGCTGCTTGTCAGAAGGAAACCCTGATTTTCCAATAATCTTTTGTAATGCTAAAGGCAATTGATCCTTCGTGTTACGCTCTGTATCAACATACAACAGGGTAAATACCTCTGTCCAAAAGAATTTATAAAACCCTACAAAATCCGTTTTCTCAGATATTGACAAAATGCAACTACAGATAATTTCCATAAGTCTACTTTTATGCGAACCGGCTTTACCCTGTATTACAT
>JAERTF010000016.1 GCA_016845105.1 Bacteroidota bacterium
ATATTACTATTCAACAATTGATCATTGTTATTTATTAACGCCTAGTTTACACCCTATAATTTAGAACCATATTGTTTGGAAACCCTTTTAAACTTTGATTATCCAAAACTTTTTTATCAATAAGTATTTATATTTTATATATGTTTGTTAATAATTGTTAATTTTACATTAATATTTTATTAAGTTTGTAGTCTTCTTTTAGGATATTGAAGTATTTGGAATAAAATAAATAGAAATTTTAAGTAAATATATGTTTAACTAATTCATTAACCAAAAATTATTATTATGAGAAAAATTACAATTTTGCTGGCGTTCTTGTTTTTTGTTGGCGCTAATTTAGCCAACGCTCAAACAAGAACCATTAGCGGTAAGGTTACTGGGTCCAGCGATGGAGCAGGTATACCTGGGGTTACTGTTCAGGTTCAAGGTACCACAATAGGTACTGTAACTGATATAGACGGTAATTACACACTTGATGTGTCGCCAGACGCCACTTCATTGGTTTACAAGTATGTGGGTATGAAAACCGTTGTTATAACAATTGGTGATCAAAGCACAATTTTTGTAACTATGGAAGCAGATGCAGTTATGATGGGAGAGGTTGTTGTTACTGCTCTTGGGGTATCACGTGAGAAAAAGTCACTGGGATACGCTACTCAGGAAGTAAGCGGAGCCGACCTTAACGAAGTTAAAACTGACAACTTCATTAACAACTTACAAGGTAGAGCCTCTGGTGTTGCATTAAAAGTTAACAACAACTTTGGTGGATCAACCAACGTTATTATTAGGGGTTCCACATCTCTAACTGGTAACAACCAAGCCATGTTTGTTATTGATGGTGTTCCTGTTAATAACTCTACCTCAAACACTACTGCTCAAGAAGGTGGAGGTACAGGTTATGACTTTGGTAATACTATTAGTGATATTAACCCTGAGGATATTGAATCAATGAATATTCTTAAAGGTGCTGCTGCTACTGCTCTTTACGGTTCACGCGCTGCAAATGGTGTTATTATGATTACAACTAAAAAAGGTAGTAGTCATGTTGAAAGCGGACAAGACAGAGTTGGTATTACAATTAACTCAAGTGTTCAGGCAGGGATAGTTGATAAAAATACCATGCCTACATTTCAAGATCAATATGGTGCTGGTTATGGTCCTTATTATGGAGATGATACCAACCCAGGCTTGCACTATGAAACAGATGTTTTCCCTGGAGTTGATGGCTTAGTGGTTCCATTTACAGAAGATGCTTCCCAAGGTCAGAAATTTGATCCAAACCTAATGGTATTCCAATGGGGTGCATTTGATGAAGCTTCTCCAACTTATGGAAAAGCTACTCCTTGGGTTGCTGGAAGTAAAGATCCATCCGACTTTTTTGAGACAGCATTAACTCTACAAAACAGTATTGCTTTTGATGGAGCTACCGAAAAAAGCACATACCGTGTGGCATATACAAATTTTGACCAAAAAGGTATAATGCCAAATAGTTCACTAAAAAAGAATAACTTTACATTTAACGGATCTTATGACTTCACAGACAAACTAACTGTTAGTGCTGCTGCAAGTTATATTAACACACAGGGTAAAGGACGAAATTCAACAGGTTATAGCCAAAATATCATGTCTATGTTTAGACAGTGGTGGCAAGTGAACGTAGATATCAACGAACAAAAAAGTATCTATGATGCAACCGGACGTAATGTAACATGGAACAGAAGTGACACTCACGATCCTTTCCCAATTTACTGGGATAACCCTTATTGGCAAAGGTATAAGAACTTTGAAACTGATGAACGTAACAGACTATTTGGTCACGTTATGCTTAACTATGAAATAACAGACTGGGTAAGTATTATGGGACGTGCGTCCATTGATACATATACTGAGATTCAAGAAGAAAGACGTGAAGTTGGTAGTATAGCAACTCGTTTTGGAATTAGCCGTGGTGATGTACAATCAGGTTATTCCCGCTATAATAGAAACTTCATGGAAACTAACTTTGACCTAATTGCTAATTTCAATTCAAAAATAACCGAAGACCTTAGCTTCACAGGTTTATTGGGAACAAACATTAGAAGAACTAATATTGGTTCAATCTTTGCATCTACAAATGGTGGACTAGAAGTACCTGGATTGTTTGCAATTAAGAATTCTGTTTCTGATCCTTTGGCAGCTGTTGAAACTGCTGACAAAGTAGGCGTTAATGGTATTTTTGCAAGTGTTTCATTCGGTTGGAAAAACATGCTTTATTTAGACGGAACAATTAGAAGAGATCATTCTTCAACACTTCCAGTTGATAATGCCGTATATTATTATCCTTCAGTTGCATTAAGTTTCATTTTCTCACAGCTAATCGATGCTGACTGGATGCAATTTGGTAAAGTAAGATTAAACTATGCTGAAGTAGGTAGTGATGCTCCTTTTGCAAGTCTTATTGATACATATGCTAAACCAACTCCATTTGGAACTACATTATTCTCAATTCCAAATACAAAAAACAACGACAAACTAGTTCCGGAAAGAACAAAGAGTATTGAAGGAGGATTAGCAATGAATTTCTTACAAAATAGATTGGGAATTGACTTGGCTCTTTACAAAACTAATACTATAAACCAGATTATGGATGTTGCTGTATCTTCAGCTACTGGTTATACAAAGAAATTTGTAAACGCTGGTGAACTACAAAATCAAGGTATTGAGATTACAGTTACAGGGTCTCCAATTGTAAATAAAGATTTCAGATGGGACATTGCACTTAACTGGAGTAAAAACAACAACGAAGTTGTTTCTTTATTTGAAGGTGTTGACAACCTACAACTCGACAGATTCCAAGGTGGTGTATCAATAAACGCAACTGTTGGAAAACCTTATGGAACTATCATGGGTACTGACTATGTATACGAAGTTAAAGATGCTGATGGTAATGTTACTGCTACATATGATCAACCAATTGTAAACGACGAAGGTTCACGTAAAGGTTATTACCAGGTATCTGGTACTTCAGATAATGTTATTGGTGACCAAAATGCGGATTGGAATGGTGGTTTATTAAACTCACTTTCATACAAAAACTGGTCATTTAGTTTCTTATTCGACTGGCAAAAAGGTGGTGATGTATTTTCACTTGACCAATGGTATGGATCAGGTACTGGTATTTATGACAACTCTGTTTATACTAATGACTTAGGTAATCCAGTAAGAGATCCTATTGCTGATGGTGGTGGATTAATTCTTCCAGGAGTTAAGCCAGATGGAACACCTAACGACATTAGAATTGAAGGTAACAACTATAAAGCTGAAGGTTGGGCTCGTAACCCTAATGCAAGATATGTATATGATGCTTCTTACATTAAACTAAGAAATATTACATTATCCTATAGCATGCCACAAAGTATGTTAGCAAAAACTTTCATTAGAGGAGTAACATTTAGTGCAACAGCTTCAAATGTAGCTATACTTATGAAAAATCTTCCTTATGCTGATCCAGAAGCTGGATTAGGAGCTGGTAATATGCAAGGATGGCAGAGTGGTGTTATGCCAACCACACGTAATTTTGGATTTAGTGTTAACCTACAATTTTAAAAAAAACAGATATGAAAAAAATACTAATAATATTGATGGCATTCTTAGTTATTGCTTCCTGTACGAAACTGGAGGACTTAAATAAGGATACCAAGAACCCGACAGCGGTTCCAGGAGTAACATTGTTCTCAAATGCACAAAAAAATCTTGCAGATCAAATTGCAAGTACCAATGTAAACATGAATGTTTTCAAACTTTTTGCGCAATATTGGACTGAGACTACTTACACAGATGAAGCAAACTATGATATTATAAATCGTACCATTGCAGATAATGCTTGGCGCGAATGGTATCGTGATGTACTGATGGACCTTAAAGATGCGAGATTAGTAATTGGAGCAACAAAATATGCCACAGCAGAAGAAGAAGCTGCTGCAGCTAACCAGTTGGTAATTGCTGATATCTTAGAGTGTTTTGTATATGAAAGAATGGTTACCCTTTGGGGAGATGTTCCATATACACAAGCCTTAGACATCAACAATATTAATCCTGCATATGATGATGCAAAAACAATCTATAAAGATTTGTTAACCAGATTGGATACTGATATTGCCAATCTTACACCTAACGTTGCAGCTGGTAGTTATGGTACTGCTGACGTGATTTATGGTGGAGATGTTGCAAGCTGGATTATGTTTGCTCAATCACTTAAACTAAAAATGGGAGTGATATTAATTAAATCAGATTTAGCTTTAGCAACTTCTACTATTAATAGTGCTTTACCAGGTGTTTTCACATCTAACGCAGATAATGCAGAAGTTCATTACTTAACTTCTCCTCCAAATACAAATCCATTATACGTTGATTTAACATTAAGTGGACGTCAGGATTTTGTTGGAACAAACACTATTATCGATGACAATATGAATCCATTGGAAGATCCACGTAGAGCTGCATATTTCACTACTGTACCAGATACAACAATTTATTTGGGCGGTATTTATGGAGCATCTAACCCATATGGTGATTATTCACATGTTGGTGATATGATAACTCAGGATCCTACTTTCCCATGTATTGTTCTTAGCTATGTTGAAGTAGAATTTTACAGAGCTGAAGCTGCTGCTAGAGGTATTACCAACGAAGATGCTGCTGAGCATTATGCACATGGTATTGAAGCTTCATTTGATTGGTGGGGTGTTGACGGTGCTGCTGATTATATAGCAAAACCTGAAGTAGCATATGATGCAACTAAATGGGAAGAGTTAATAGGAACCCAAGCATGGTTAGCATACTACAATAATGGATACACTGGCTGGACTAGTTGGAGAAGACTACAAGTACCTACATTTAATCCTCCTCCAGGGATGGTAATGTCAGATATCCCATTGAGGTTTACATACCCAGTATTTGAGCAAACATTAAATGGAGCTAACTATGACGCTGCTGCAGCTGCCATAGGAGGTGATTTAATGTCAACAAGATTATTCTTCTTGAAATAATAATTAGCTCAGCTAATAATTATATACTACAAACCCGCTGCAGAACGCAGCGGGTTTTTTATTGCGTTTTAAACCCGGATTATGTGTTAGAATTTAGTCATAAGAGTTTTAATACAACCAGCCTAACTGCTAGCATATAAATTATGAGATTTAGGAATAATTGCATAGCCATCCCTTATTGTGATATTTTAAAATATAGCAAAACGCAGTATTTTGAAGTATTTTTACTCATAATAGGTTTTCTACTGATTTATCTGGGTTAAGCTTAGCCAGATGATTTTGTAATCGAAATATCAATTGCAAGAAATATTTTTGAGATAGACTTTATTATAAACGATGACAATAAACTTTGATAACTCTGGCGGTTATTGATTTATTCTTTTATTGTCAAAAGTTACTTTTATTGTACTCTAATTAACCAACTCTAATTGGGATATATAAACACGTACAATAGAATCAAAAGTAACCTGATATGAACTATCGATAGGCAGAGATGGTGGAGACTCAACCTTTAGTGGGTCAACCGGTTTGCCATTTCTATAGAAACGAAAATCCAAATGTGGTCCGGTTGCCAAACCAGTAGCCCCTACATAACCAATTAAATCACCTTGTCGCACGTGATTACCTACTTTAATACCTTTGGCATAACCCTTTAGGTGCATGTATGTGGTAGAGTAAGTTCCATTATGCTTGATCTTAATATAATTTCCACCTCCCCTTTTCTGATAACCCTTCTTTATAACTGTACCATCACCAACTGTATATACAGGTGTGCCTGTAGCAGCTGCATAATCTACACCATGGTGAGGACGTCGAATTTTAAGTACGGGATGCAGCCTACTATGAGAAAACCTTGAACTAATTCGGGAAAACCTCAAGGGTGCTTTTAAAAATGTGCGTTGAAGACTATTTCCCTTTTCATCAAAATAATCACCCTTACCATTTTGTTCAAAATAAAAAGCATATAAACTATCACCACCGTGATAAAACATTGATGCCTTTATATTACCTAACCCCACATAATTGCTGTCAACATGCAGTTCTTCATAAATTGCTTTATAGGAATTTCCTTCTTGCAAACCAAAAAAATCAATCGTCCAGGCATAGATTTCTGATAGCTCATTTGCCAGGTTTGGGTCTGCATTGTTTTCTACAATAGCATTCCATAATGACGACTCTATTATTCCACTTGTATTACTATCCGAGATAACAATTTCTTTAGCTCCTTTAGTGGCAGTTATAGTATCCTTAAAACTATAAATAACATATTTTGAAGGAGATAGCTCATATGCAAAATACAATGTAGAAGGCAAGGTATCAATTGTTTGTATAATTGAATACTTATTGCCTGCTATAATCTTTCTTACATCGAAAATATCTTTAGTATGCCTGGCTATAAAGTCTATACTATTATATGAAACTCCATACCTAAGCAATATATCCGACAAAAACTCATTCTTCTTTACTCTATCAGTAATAACATTTAGGGTATCAACATTAACACCGTAAACAGTTTTTGGAACATGAACATCGTTTCGTTTTTCCTTATTACTTTCACTATTCGAAGTATCATTACAACCAACCAATAATGCACCTAAAAGTGAATAGATAATTATTACTATTTTGAATTTGCCAATCATATCTTTGGGTAAGTATATACTACAACATGCTTATCGTTGATTGTATTGTTTAGGACTATCTATTTTTTACAAGATATTATGAGTTAACTTTTTTTGCCCGCACTAATAATATAATTCCTACTATGATAAAAGGAATGCTTAGAAGTTGACCCATATTTAGAAACATTGTTTTTTCAAAATCAACCTGTGGTAGTTTTATAAATTCAATTAAAAATCTAACGGACCAGAGAATTATTAAAAAGTATCCAAAAATGGCTCCTTCAGCAGGTGCACCTTTATGAATCCAATAATATTTATATAGAAAAACGAAAAGTAACAGGTAGCTAAATGCTTCATATAACTGAGTTGGGTGATGTGACAAAGTATATCCTTCACCAAAATATTGAACAAAAACAAAACCCCAAGGCAATGTAGTTACATCGCCAAAAATCTCCGAGTTCATTAGGTTACCCATTCTAATTAAAAACCCAGCAAGTGCGACTACAATAACAATCCTATCCATAACCCATAGATAGTGTTTATTATAACGCCTAGCAAAGAAATATAATCCAATAACGATACCAACCGCCGCTCCATGACTTGCTAAACCACCCTCCCATATTTTCAGTATATCAAGGGGATGATATAAATAGTAACCAGGTTCATAAAAAAGACAATGACCTAACCTAGCACCTATAATTGTAAAAATAATCATATAAGTTGCTAGTTCATCAAGAACTTTTATCGGAACACCTTCTTTCTTAAATATCTTTTGGAGTATTAAATACCCAAATATGAATCCGAAAGCAAATAACAACCCATACCACCTTACCGAAAATCCACCTATTAGGGTCCAGCTTTCAGGAATAATAAAAATTTCAGGCCGAATATTCCAAACAATATCTAATAATTGCATATTATTTCTATATCTAGTTTAGGCTACTATTTTTTTACTCTTACGTACTAGTAAAACTCTTTTTTCAACTGTTTAACCCAGCTAAGTATTCTTTCATCACTTAACTCTTCTTGGTTATGATCGTCTAAAACTAACCCAACAAAAACACCATCTTTAGCTGCTAATGAGAAATAAAAATCATATCCCTCAATTGGCCAAGTACCTACCACACAAGATTTGTCAGGTAATCGGCAATAAAGTGTTCCCAACCCATCAACAAAACTCTCTGGATATTCTTTTTGATCTCCAAGACCAAATAAAGCAACTTTCCTATCGGAAAAATCAATATCAGAGAGATGATCAATGGTCATTTCCCAATCATCCTGCATCTCTCCTATCCCCCATGCTGATGTTCCAAAAATTAAATTTTGATATCGCTTAATATCATCAATAGTAGCATCCTTCAGATTGTAGATATCAACTTTAGATCGGCCAAATGCTTTCTTAATTTTTTTCGCAGACTTCTCAGTCATGCCATATGTTGAACCATAAAATATGCCTATAGTCTCCATTAAATTACTTTTTTTATTAATAAATCTACTCTATATATG
>JAERTF010000017.1 GCA_016845105.1 Bacteroidota bacterium
TTTTAAGATCGGGAGTTTGGAACATGGTACCAAATTACTTTTAGCGTGTTGTTGTGACACGTTTTGGCTCAATGCCCAGTAAAAGCTGTATTTATCAAATATGTTCACACTGTAATTTGGTTTAGCTCCTCATTGAATCACATGAACATTTTGAAATAGAGTTGCGGAGCAACGGTTCAAAATGTCAGCTTTTCGCTGAATGTGATTCAACGGATGGCGGTATGAAATCGTTGGGGATTGCGGGCTACTTTCCTGTCCAGTTATACCGAATTTGATGCGTGGCAGAAAGATTGCATAACCACCTAAACCCCAATGTTTTATACCGCGTGTTAGCTGCTGGTGTTCGTTCATTATCAGTTAATCATCAATTTATTACAATCTAAATCAGCTCAATCGGAGCACTGCTATTCCCGAAAAAAATAGTTTTTAGTGTTGGCAAAAAAGCGAAGGCAAACAGACAAGCTCTATTGTAATTTTTGGTTGAACGATGGCTCGTGCGAATTGCAATTGTGCTTGGCTGTGTGGGCTGGCTGTAATCATTGATTTCGTCATTTTACTTACCAATCCAACAACCTCTTTTCGCCTTCTAAAGCCTTAATGCCCGATATTTCCTGAGAGACCTCAATTACACCTTTGAAGTTTCTCTGTTCATCTCGAACTGCAAAATATTGAATTAAAATAAATTCCCCTCTCATTTTTATCCAGAAATCAGCATGGTCTTTTTCTCCATTTCTAAAAGACTCTACAATTTGTTCTACCACATGAACGCTTTCAGGAGGGTGGCAATTACTTACCTCACGACCAATTATTGCAGTTGTACGTGGGAATATTCGTTTCGGTGGAGTTGAGAAATAGCATACCTTATTGTTTTCATCTACAAAGGTTATGTCAACAGGAAGATGGTTAAAAATAAGTTTGATTTGCTCAATACTAACTTTACCTGTTCCAAGATTTACCATACTACCCTCAAAACCTACATCTTCAGTTTCTTTAGGATTTAATTTGGGTTGAATATAAGGATAGCCAAGCTCAAAACCTTCCCTGTTCATTGTTTCTAATTGACTTTCGGTAATTGTTTCTAAAATATAGGGAAAAAGAATCCTTTCTTCACGAAATTTTATAGCCAGCATATTAAAGAAAATATCACCCACACATTTATTGAATTGCTTAATATCAAGCTCTTCTGTTGTAAGTTGAGCAATAACCGTTTTTAAGTTCCTTCGAATATCATCTTGAAACGACCACATTATTTGAAGACAGCGATAATCATCCCACGTTTTCTCAATAATTGGGAACAATACATTTTCTTTAATGGTGTAATGCTGTACAAATACCTCAAGTTGTTTAAAGTATTCTGCTAATTCTACAGCTAATTCTTTATTGTTTACATCTTTCGCAAAAGCTTTAAAAACAGGTCGTATTTTATTTAAAACCTGTTCCATTTCGCTATTGTTTTGTTCTAACACGCCCAAAAAGGAATCAGGTTTTGGTTCAATCCGTGTATAATCTCGAATGGGTTCATAAAAGACATTCAGTACTTTATTGGTTAATACTTTTACGTCCTCTATTTTATGCCCTTCTTTAATTATCTCATCAAATAATTCAATGAAGTCAGTAGGTATTACTGTTGGGATAAAATCCTTGTTTGCATCAATAAATGGCTTAGCGTTTCCTGTCTTTAAAATCAGGGTAGAAACCTCTTTCAATTTTAAAATTCGTTTTGCCTTTGTATTTGTAAATTCCGACATCTTACAACCTATAATTTAAAAAACACCCTATATTCTTCCTCACCTTTTTTATCAAGCCAATGTTTATAATCTAAACTTAACGATTTATCAATAAGTGGAGCCGGAATAAACGGAGCAATCACTTTAAGAATTTTGTTAGGTTCAAGTTTCTTAACAGCGGAAAGCACCTCATGTACAGGTTGCTCTCCTGCATTTAGCATTTCACGTATATCAATTGCTTCAACCACTTCGTTTTCGTTGAACCAATCGGGTTTTTCGGTCACGTAATTTCCATGTTCTACCTCAATGTCATCACTTGTTTTCTGTCCAACCTCTGTTCGCAAAGTATTAATCAATTCCTCTACCTTTAACCCACCAATGGTTGCGGCTTGCGAAAGACTTGTTATTTTAGCTACGGTTTTCCTTAACACCGGATTCCTAAGTTTTTTAAAAGGTGGTGCAGCAGCTATTAAAACATCTTCAAGCTGAGGATATGCCTCAAGCAAATCAAATATTTTTGTTTTGGGCGTTATGATAAGTTTTTCCATGTTATTCGTCTTTTTGTTCTCCATACGATAAAATGCGCTGCTCGCCTTCTAAGGCTCTATTCTCTGTTAAGTCTTGTGAATATTCCAGCGTACCCAAATATTCTCCATTTTCATCTCTTAGTGCAAAATATTCTATCTTAATGAATTTACCTTTCATCTGAATCCAAAAGGGAGCATGTGAAGCTTTTCCAGTTTTGAAATCTTCAACAATTTTCTCAACAATATGTGTACTTCCAGGAGGGTGGCACAAGCGAACATCACGGTTAATAATGGAACGGCTACGAGCAAAAATTCGCTCCTTACCCTGGGTAAAATATTTAACCTTATCATCCTTATCCACAAAAGTCATATCGGCAGGAATGGTATTGAGAATAGCCATTATTTCTTTGGCTGTAAAACTACCCGATGGAAGTTGAATATTCCCATCGCCTGAAACGGTGGTTTCTCCGACATCTTCTGACATTCCTTCGGGTTTCCATTCTGTTTGAGGGTCGTACAATGTAAAGCCAAACTCAAGAGTTTGCTTATCTATATTCCACCAATCTTCAACGGTAAGTAAATCCATTGCCATCGGGAAAAGAATTTCCTCTTCCTTTTGCACCATATCAACTAATCCTTGTATTGCAGGGAAGAAAAGTAAGTCCAACGAATCGGCTAAGTCTTCTGCTTTTAATTCAGGTGCTTTAAGAATCTCTATGCAACCTTTTAGTTGCTCCCTTATTTCGTCATGCTTACCCCACATTACCTTTGGAGGGCCGGTAATTTCATTTTTTTCAAGATATGGGAATACCAAATATTCTTTTCGCTGATAATGCTTATCAACATCCATCAATTCATTAAAAGAACCTTGTAAAGCAAAAATGTATTTCTCAAACTCATCGCTTCCGACCTGACTAAGTGCTTGAAGCAATCCTTTAGCTTTTTCTGCTACTTTCTTTAATTCAATGTTCTCATGCTTAAACACATCAACAGGATGCCCTTCGGGTATATCTTTTGCCCCACTTAAATCGACATTTCCTTCAAGAACAGAACCGTGAATATCACACAGTTTTAACACCTCTGATTCAGGTAATCCTTCCTGAATAAGTTCTTGTTCAACTTCAACTACTTCGCCATAAGGAATATTCTTCAATGATTCAATCAATTCTTTGCGTACTTCGTCAGCTGATTCTCCTTCATGAAGTTTAAGAATAAGTTCTTTAAGCTTGTCTTTTCTATATTTTGAATTGTTTAATAATTCACTCATACCAAATTATTTTAAGCCTACCTATTGGTAGACAGGTTTATAAAAGTCTGGTTTTATTCTCTGGTCTTGGTGCTTTGGTTACTAATATTCGAGCATCAGCATTGCTTTCATTGCTTAAATAATGAACAATATAAGCTGGGCTTTCAATTAGGTTGTCTTTTTCAAACACTTGCGATTCTTCGCCAACATGAATGGTTGGTGTTCCTTCCAATACATAAAACACAACATCAACCGGAGTTTTATGAGGTTTTAAGGTTTCGCCTGGTTTCAACGTAATATGCATAATCTGCGCCGATGCGTCGTTATACATTTGTCTTACTTCCACTTTGTGTGGATTTTCCTTTAAAGGTTCTGTTTTATAATTTCTTGATATCATATCTAATTCTTTTATGTTTCTTGTTTACAACAATTAATGAAATATAATGTTTTCCATTAATTAAACCCTAATGTGAGGTGGCAAAAATTGCACTCTTTTGCAAATTTCGGTTTCGTGGGTCGGCTTGTGGGATTTGCAAATGTGTGCAATGTGTGTGTGCTTCCCAAACTGTCCTGAAGGGCAGAAGCGGGCTGGAAAAAACTAATTTTTTCTTGCACCAACCTTCAATCAAAGAGCTAATATTTTCTATCTGTTTTCTCAATTTTTATAATCAGGTTTCAATGTTGCAGTTTCGTTATTTTCACTTGCAGCTAATGAGGAGCTAAACGTAGTTCCATGTGTAAAACGAAGATATTAAAAAGGCGGCGGATATGATATTTATGAGTGCAGCGAAATAAATATACATATACCGTCATAGCAATGTTGTAAACATTAGCTATGAGCA
>JAERTF010000018.1 GCA_016845105.1 Bacteroidota bacterium
ATACAATATGAGCGGTTAAACTTGACACAGTATGACCATTTGATCTTTGATAGTCGGACATCCTACAAAGATATAATTTTTAGAAGCTAAAGCGAGATGCACTAAAGTGCATAGTTTTAACTAATTTTGAGACCAATAAACTTTTGAAAATGAAATATATTACCCTTGTTATTTTAGCAATATCTCTATTAGCATGTTCTGCGACAAAGAAAAACTCTTCTAATAAAAAAGAACAACAACTTAAACCAACTGAATATAAATTTGGGATGAGTTTACACACAAAGCTGTTTTTAGCTGATTATAATAAAGAGAAAAGTGAGTTTATCAACAAAGAATATTTACCATCTGATAATCTAATCAATAATTATAGCCTTAAAAAAATTGATAATGAATATACAGTAAGCGGTTTTATTAAAACGAATAGTGATTTTCAGAAAGAGGATCTTGTTCCTCTGAATATTAAAAATGGCTCAGATGTAAACAAGATAATTACAGTGATTATTCCGTTGAGTTCCGTTGATGATTTCTTGAAGCTAGATGGAATAAACTATTTTGAAATTGGCGAGAAAGTTGAATTAAAGAAAACAAATTAATATGAAGAAATTTACATTTATTACAATTGCATTCTTAGTCTTTGCACAGTTAGTAGTTGCTCAAATAGTTACAAGAAAAAATGCCTCCGAAGCAGCTAAGGCATACAACATATTTGAACAACCCAAAAACTGTTCACCATATACTGCTATGCTATTATCGGATATGAAACAGAATAAAAGCGCCGAGGTGCTAATAGAAAATTATGGACTAATATCAAAAAATAAAGAAATCTTTGTAAGCTCTTTCATCAAGACCAATGATAGGCTTGACTATGATAAGCTAAAAGAAAACAACATTCAATTAATTGCAAATGTTGATGATATATACACTGCAATAATACCTCTAAAAAATCTAGTCCGTATATTTGAGATTCAAGGAATTGAATATGTAGAAATTGGACATAAAGTAGAACCAAAACTTGATCAAGCCAGAGCCAAAACATGGGTAGATGAAGTTCATATTGGAACTGGTTTATCACAATCTTATACTGGCGATGGCGTTGTCGTTGGTGTTATTGATGGAGGATTTGATTACACCCACCCTACTTTCTATAATAGTGATTATAATCAATACAGAATTTCACGAGTATGGGAGCAGGATCAAACCGGAACACCTCCATCTGGGTATAATTATGGTAATGAATTAATCGGGGAAACGGCTATTGTAAATGATGCATATAGCTCTATTGGATCTAGCCATGGAACTCATGTAACTGGTATTGCTGCAGGAAGCGGATCAGTATTACCCATTTTTAAAGGAGTTGCCTATGAAAGCGAAATAGTGTTGGTTCCATATGGAGGTATTAGTCCTTACATTGCCAATGGCATTGATTATATTTTTAACTACGCTTCTTCAGTTGGAAAGCCTGCGGTAATAAATATGAGTCTTGGCATCCACAAGGGTCCACATGATGGAACATCCATTTTTGATCAGTTTTGTGATGGAAGTGTTGGCGAAGGTAAAATATTGGTTGGTTCGGCAGGAAACGAAGGAAGCGATAAGTTGCACTTTAATTACGATCTAGGTGCCGATGAAATTGCCTATAGTTTTATTGAGTTTCCATACAATTCAAATAAATCCAGCGGTGCTACATTTATCGATATTTGGGGTGAAGCTTATGAAGATTTTACCATTGCCATTAATATCTACAACATAGTAGACAAAGAGTATCAGGGATATACCGACTATGTTTCATCTTCCACTGATGGCACCTACAGTTTTACAATTCAGGATCCCGATCCAAATAATTCAGATGAATGTACAGTAACCATTTCCGTTGAACACTCCAACTCTCAGAATAACAAGCCTCATATGTATGTTACTTTTGATAATACCGATCAAAATGAAGAGGGTGATATTAACGATTATGTACTATTGGAAGTAAAAGGCTCAAACACTAGTTTTGATGCTTGGTGTAGCAGTGCAGGGGAGGCAATTTTTACTGATAAGGAACTACAAGGAGTAACAAATGGAAATACGAATATCACAATTGGTGAGATTGGTGGAACGGGAAACTCTATTATTACCGTAGGTGCATATACTTCAAAAAATAATTATACCGATTATCAGGGCACATCACATGATGTTGGCTTTTATACTGCCATTGGAGCAGTTGCTCCGTTTTCAAGTCTGGGACCAACAGTAGATGGAAGAATTAAACCCAACATAAGCGCTCCGGGAAATGTTGTTGTTTCTTCGGTAAATTCATTTCATGAGCAATATAATGCCACAAGCACTAAGGTGGTTGGACAAGTTAATAATGGGTCGAAGTATTGGTGGTTTGCAGCAATGCAGGGAACATCAATGTCTAGCCCAATGGTTACAGGAATAATTGCCCTTTGGCTTGAGGGCAATCAAAAACTATCACCAACTAATATTAAAACGTTATTGGCTGATAACTCATGGACAGATGGCAACACTGGATCTGTGCCAAATAATACTTGGGGTTATGGAAAAATAGACGCACATAAAACAATGCAAGCCGTTGAAAGTTTTGATGGGTTGGAAAGCATTAATAATATTGATGGAATTACACTTTATCCAAACCCTTCAAATGGAGAATTCACTTTAAATATCAGTGATATAACAATCAACGAACTAAAAATATATGATTTATCAGGTAAGTTAGTTTATTCGGATGTAATTGCAAAAAACAACCGAAAGCAAAACATTGATTTATCATACCTTACAAGTGGAATTTACATATTGAAGCTCATTGGTGATAAAACTGCTTTACAATCAAAACTGTTTGTTAACAAATAAGCGATTTGAATTTTGTGTGTGTATTGTGTTAAAATGTAGTAACACTTTATTGCTTCCAACTACATTTCATGGAATTATACTGTGAGTCACATTATAGTTTTGTGGCAAGTACCCCTGTTTTTTTATACTTGGTTACATTTCCATTTATATCATACACTGATATGTAGAACACATAAATGCCTATGGGGGCTTTGGTATTATTGTCCTTTAATCCATCCCATGAAATGCTTCCTTCTGTTCCAAGATATTCATTATTGACCAAACTTCTTACAGGATATCCATTCGAATTATAAACCATAACCGACATAACATATCCAGCCACATCAAACTTATATTTGATGTTAATAATATCTTCATAACCATCATTATCTGGGGAGAATACTTCGGGTTCAATTAGAATTTCATTTTCAGACACGATATCCGTTATATATTGTGAGTTCTTATATCCGGGAGTTCCAAAACCGACACTTTCGGCTGCCGAATGCCAGTTGCTGTTTGTGCTAACAAAAACATTTGGGTTAATCTTCTCTAAAGCAACACCGTCATTATAATTCAAAAGTGGAAACTGAAGATCTTCTGAATAACTAAATGTATCAATTATAATCTCATCATATGATTGTATTATCACATGACCTTCATCATTATTAAACGAAGGAAAAGGATCAACCTTTAAAAAGGCGTCGGGATTTAAGATTTCATATTGTGCTTTTACGGCTTCTGGAGATACCGTAAGCACAATATATTCATCAGGCAATAATAATAATTGATGATTGATAATAATATATTTTGATGTATCAGGAGGATTTGGCGGACTTTCTTTTACAGAACCAAGTCTTAAACTTGCTAGATCAATTATTTTACTCGACCGATTAAAAATTTCTACATAATCCTCCCCATTGGTCCAAGGGTTAAATAGTATTTCGTTGATTATCACATCCCTTGACAATGCTATATCAGGAAGTCCAAATACAATTGTTGTATCTGCCAATAAATTAAGCCCCTGACAGTTAGCTATATTTGTGCTTAACGTAAGCTCATACTTTATTCCTCCTATAAATGAATTTTCAAAATATAGCTCAACTTTATTTGGTTGATCATAGTATGTATATGCATATTTTGGAGTTCCAATTTCTCCATTAACTTTATAGCTGCTAACATTGCCCAACGATTCATCTGCCATATTTTGATTGAAAAATAACTGTAGTATATTGTCTGTTATAACTTCGATAACCTCTAAACGTGGAAATAATATTGTGTTGTTAGCAACAGAATTTATTGACCCTGGTGTACCCCCCTTTCCATCAACTGATGCAGCCCAATTTTCTCCAGCCGAACATATATTATTGGGGTTTTTTTGCTCAATCGACCAACCACCATCTTCTTTTTCAGGATCATGATACCAGCTATCATTATATGATACTTCAGAAATTAATACTTCTTCTTCATTCAGTAACTTAATTGTTTGACCTGAATTTGTCAACGAAAAACTATTAAATCCATAAAAATTGCCATAAAATATAAAATCATCGTATGCAATCGCTTTGGATAAAATTAGATAGTTTTTAGGTGATATAACTATTGATGAAAAGTCTTTTTCTGATGTCCCTATTATTAACTTCCAGCCATCTAAATCAATATCAATATCTGTTTGATTATACAATTCAATATACTCATATTCAGGTAATGCTATTGGAGGAGTGGGATCAGCCATTATCTCATTTATTACAATATCGTAGGGTGATATACGAGAATAAATAAAGCTCATATTAGAAGGTTCCATTGTGTTTTCTGCCAAATCCCTTACTCCGGAAACTAACATATTGTACTTCGTATTTAACTCCAGTTTATTACTAAATTTCAAATGAATAATTGAAGGGTTTGATTCATCTCTTGAGGCAGACATAGGGTTGCCAATTCCATTATCTACAAAATAGTTTGATAGATTTGCAATACTTCCTTCATTAAGCATCTCGTTAAATTGCAGTATTGTTGAGCTATCATTTTTAGCAATTATACTGAGCAGAATAGGAGGGTCATTATCAACAATAATTGGTCCGGCATATACATCATCAAAATACATTTTGGTGCTATTACTTGATGTATATTTACAAACAAACCCTATTCTTGTGGTTTGTGAATATGTATTATCCATACCTTCTGCCTCAAGTATAAAATTCTCCCCGCCTGTTTCATCAACAAATAATTTCCATAATCCGTTATTATCTCTTGTTACTTTAACTCTAATTTCAAAGGAAGAAGAAATTATCCCCTTGGTTCCTCTACAAACAGTAGTTAGCTCTATACCATCCTGTCTAAATAACTCGATTGCATCTTCACTCCCCGATTCTCCAAATTGTAAAAAATATCCATTTAAAGGATCCATCAAATTCTGATTATCGCTAACAAGGTAATATCTGGCATTATTATTTGAAGAGGGGCTAAATGACAACTTCACCCAACTTCTCCATTCGGTTTCAATAACCATATGATTTGCTGTGCCTAGATAGACATGGTTTTGTGAAACATCATTTAGCTGAAGTTGATGAGCCAAATTAACCTGAAAATATTGCTGATCGCCTGTCCACTCAGGATTTTGGGTGAAATTTCCATCCTCAAAATCATCGGATGTTTGGCCTAAAATATGTGATACAATGAGAATAGTTACTATTAATAATGTATACTTCATTTTAGTATTTTTGCAGATAAATGGGCTTCTGGCCTGTAAATTTAATAAATATTTGTGAGATTGTTATACAGTAAATCCTTGTTCTTACTTTCACAATTTACTGTTTACCTCTCTTGATTCTTAAATTCATTTATTATGAAAATTGCTGTTGTTGGTGCCACCGGGCTAGTAGGATCGGAGATTCTTAAAGTGTTGGAAGAAAGAAGGCTTCCCATAACCAAGTTAATTCCTGTAGCTTCCAATAGATCTGTGGGAAAACAAATTACCTTTTCCGGAAATCATTATAATGTTGTTTCGTTACAAGAAGCAGTAAAACAACAACCCGACATTGCAATTTTTTCAGCAGGTGGAGGCACATCACTTGAGTGGGCTCGAAAATTTGCTGACATCGGCACAAAAGTAATCGACAATTCGTCGGCATGGCGAATGAAGGAGCATGTACCATTAATAGTGCCAGAAATAAACGGGCACATCCTTAAAAAGGATGATTTTATTATAGCTAATCCAAATTGCTCAACCATACAGTTGGTAATGGCATTGTCACCTCTTCATAAAATGTATTCAATAAAGAGGCTCGTTATATCAACATATCAGTCTGTTTCTGGAAGTGGGGTAAAGGCTGTTAACCAGCTGATGAACGAAAGAGACAATAACCAGAGCGATAAAGCATACCCGCACCAAATTGATTTAAATGTATTACCTCATGCAGGTGATTTTACAGATGAAGGATATACTTCAGAAGAAATTAAGCTGGTAACTGAAACCAACAAAATACTTAATGCAAATATTAAAACAACAGCCACAGTTGTTAGGGTGCCTGTAATAGCCAGTCATTCGGAAGCAGTTAATATTGAATTTGAAAATGATTTTGTAATCGAAGAGGTAAAAAGACTATTGGGGACTATGCCTGGAGTAGTTGTTTTTGATTTTCCACAAGCAAATTTATACCCCATGCCAATTATGGCCGCAGGAAAAGATGATGTTTTTGTTGGAAGAATAAGAAGGGATTTTTCACAACCCAATAGTTTGAACATATGGGTTGTTTCTGACAATCTCCGAAAGGGAGCGGCAACAAATGCGGTTCAAATAGCCCAGTACTTAATAGCCAACAACCTAATATAGCTATTTTACCATACCTATGTTACGTGTACAACACAACATTAAAATAACTACTTTTGAGCCCTGCTGATTAACCAGCAAATCAAATTCAATCAAGCAAGATAGTTGAAGATTTATAATTGCATAAAAGATTTTAAACCGGTAAAAAACGCAGTTGTTACCATTGGCACCTTCGATGGTGTACACCTTGGCCACCAAGCTGTTTTTAAACTGATGAAAAACGCAGCCAATAATATTGGTGGTGAAACTGTTGTAATCACTTTTTACCCTCACCCTCGGTTAGTACTTGGGAAAAATACTTCTGATCTGAAATTCATCAAAACCGAAAAAAAGAAGATTGAACACATTAAAAAAGCAGGTATTGATAACCTTATAATAATTGAATTTACCAAGAAATTTGCCCGTACATCATCAGAAGGTTTTATAGCTGATTCAATAGTTGATTATATTAATCCAAAAGTCTTTATTATTGGATATGATCATCAATTTGGAAGTAATAGAGAAGGGAGTTATGAATTACTTCAACATCTAGGAAGCAAACACAACTTCCGGGTGATGAAGGTTGAAGAGCAAGACAAGGAAGAAATTACCGTTAGTTCAACTGTGATCCGAAACCTTCTCAATAATGGTGATATAAATCGTGCAAATAGATTGTTAGGCCATGAGTATTCAATAACTGGCAAAGTTGTAAAGGGCCAGTCCATTGGTCATAATATTGGTTTTCCAACCGCAAATATTGAAGTTGCCGATGAATACAAGCTCATTGCAGCAATTGGTGTATATGCCTGTCGGGTTTGGTATGATGGTAGTTGTTATAAGGGCATGAGTAATATTGGTTATCGTCCTACAATTGATAAATCAGAAAATCCAGATTCAGGAATTACAATAGAAGTAAATATTTTCGACTTTAATAGTAGTATCTATGGCAAAGAAATAACCATTTCATTTGTTGATTGGATGAGAGATGAGCGTAAGTTTGAAAGTAAAGAAGCCCTATCGGAACAACTAAGTAAAGATAAGTTGCATGCCATGAGGATATTGGAATAGGTTATTATCTGATTGAATTACGAATGTTTTTCCAGTGCTTTATGTAGTTTTTCTGTGAAATTAAGCCAACAGAACCCTCATAAATACCACCAAACCCAAGTAGATCTAGCACTTTAACAATTATTACATTTTTACCATTATTATTCAATACACCTTCTGGTATATAATAACCTCGAAGTTGTTTATACATATCCCTTCTGCTGCTGAAAGTTTCTTCGTTAAACTTTCCCGACTGCCCAATAAGTGTTCCATTTATAAACACCATATCCAAATCATCTACCTTTCCAAGAAGCAGAACCACAGACTGGTCTATGAATTCGTCCTCAAGATTAAACTCCAACGCATAACAAGCTATGCCATCATAATCCTTGTAACCTTGATCTTCCCATGTTCCCGGTACAATAATGTTATCCCAAGTATTGTAATCAATATCAGAAGAGATATCCTTGCAATCTCCGGTTTGAAATTTCCACTCACCCTGCAAATCAAAGTCTGGTATTATTGATGACTGATCGACCACAATTGCAATGTCACCATGGATAATGCCACCCTCACGACCTTCATCAAATACTTTAACTGCTATTGTAAAAAAACCATCATCACTAACAATCTTACTTGGAATGGCATATATTCTATTTGCATTATATGCAGTGGTATACTGTGGCGGAAACATCCCTGTTTGTCCAATTTTGGTTCCATTTATAAATACTTTATCAACATCGTCAATATAACCCAGTTTAAGGTACATGCTTGACTTAGCATGGTTTTCAGGAAGTTTAACCTTCTTTCTGTACCATGCATAACCGTCGTACCCATGGAAGCCTTGTTCTTCCCAACTGTTTGGAACTTTAATTTTCTCCCAATGAGAATCATCATAATTAGGATCTGACCAATCAGAATTATCACCAATGGAAAATTTCCAATATCCTTCAAGATCCATAAGCTTATGAAAATCTTGAGAATAAGTGATATATGGCAAAGAAAAGAGCAATACTAATAGTATTGTCAGATGGGTTTTGATTGTATGTTTATACCTTATAATCATTAACTTTACTCAAAGAAGCTCTTAAAAAACTCTTCCCAAAGATTAGCTGGTTCTTTGGTTTGAGCATTTTTTAAAAGCTCTAGGTTATCTCTATAAATAAGTCCAATGGGGCCTTCATATATTCCTCCTTTACCATTATTGTTTTCTATAACTATGGTTATCTCGTTAATTCCGTTTTGAACCAGCTCAGTTGGTATAGAATAACTTCTTAAGATTTGTGAGGGTCGTAAGTCTCTATTTTCAGAATCTCGAAGTTCCTCGAATGAGCCAATTAATTTACCATTCAAAAAAACTTGTTCAGTACCGTCTATATACCCCAAAACAATATTTAAGTTTTCTTTATCAAATTCATCAACAGTAAATTCCTTTGTGTAGGTTATGGCACCATGAAGGTTTGGATATCCTCTGCTTTCCAGATTTCCAGGCACATAAACGGACCTCCCCATTTTATCTTCAAGGTTTCCGTTAGGCACTTTGGTATTAAAATACCAATCACCAGCTAAGTTATTTATAAGAAAGTTGTTGTCACTATCGTAATATATACCAACCGGCCCTTTATATATACCTCCACTTAAGTATTCATCATATACCCTAACAGCTATTACATTATTGCCATTTTTGTTTAGCATTTCCTTTGGCAAATAATATTTACGCAATAAACTATAACTCGTTGACACAATGGGTGGGAAAACACCAGATCTTCCGATTAGTTTACCATTAAGATATACTTCATCAACATCATCAATATATCCCATTACCAAATAAAGTGGATATTTATTATTAATCTCATTTAGTTTAAATTCCTTTCTATACCATGCAAAGCCGTTGTAATCATTGTATCCCGCACTTTCCCATTTTTGTGGTAAAGAAACATAATCCCAACTTTTTGCATCGAAATTGATATCACTCCAACTTGGGTTATCACCTACAGAGAATCTCCATGTTCCCTCAAGGTTAACCAGCATTTTCAGGTTCTCTGATCTTAGATTCGAAACAAAAAAAATCATACATACTATTGATACTACAGATATCAACAGTAATCGTTTTTTATTGTTCTTATCCATTTTCATATCCTTCATTTTTGCCAATTAAAACTGGCCTCGCTGACCTACAAACTTAATCAAATTCAGTGAGTGCCTAATAACTAATCTTATGTCTAGATATTTTTTAATAACGTGAGCTGGCAGGTCTAAAGTCAAATTTCATTGAAAATATAAATTGCGATCCCTGTGTATTAGATTTACATTCCACGGGGTATTTTCTTAGAGTAGAGATAATTTCATTCTTAATATCTTGATTTTTGCCTCTTACATTTACAACCTCCACAACGTTTTCTTCATTAAGTTTACATGTGACAATAAAATCTAATTGTTGTCCTTCTTCAAGATATTTTTCCATATCTATATAATGCATTTTCTTTTTGATTTTATTTAGAAGCTTTTTTTCACAATTGGTAGTAATTTTCTCTTTAGAAATTTGTGCAAATGATAATCCTGATATCATTATAGCTGCAATTAGTAATAAAATTTTTGTTTTCATTTTTCTATTTTTT
>JAERTF010000019.1 GCA_016845105.1 Bacteroidota bacterium
GCCATAGAAGTAGGTTGAGTCGCCCAAACAGGTTGGATCGGGTGAGTAGGTAAAGAAGATATCGGGTAGTGAGGGTACTATTACTGGTAGTACTACGCTATCCGAGCACATAAAACCGTTTGAGTCGGCTACTACGGTTAGAGTTACGTTGTAGACTTCGCCGCCGGGGGTGGTGTTGCTGGGGTATTGGTAGGTAGGGTTTTGTAAGTCTGAGGTACCTACGCCATCGCCGAAGTCCCAGGTCCAGCTTACCAGGTTATAGCCTGCAGCGCTGGTGCTTAGGTCGGTGAATTGGAGGGAGTCGCAGATGATTGGTGCATATGTGAAGTCGGCTACAGGGGGCTCGGCGATACTAATATTTTGTATTGCTATTTCAGAACAACCATTAATATCCGTTACGGTCAACACTATGTCCATATACCCCCATGTGGTATATACATGACTTATATTTTGACCTGTTCCGGTTTGTCCATCACCAAAGTCCCAATCCCAATTTACAATATTAGAGTTACTACTACCATTAAAGTCAACTTGAGTATTAATACACAAATCACTCATATTCATTGAAAAATCAACGTCAGGCAATTCAAATACCCTTACGTTTCTAGTTGTGGAATCTGAACATCCATTATCATCTGTATAATGATATACAATTGTAAAGTATCCCGCAGTATCATATTGATGTATGGGATTCATATCAGTAGATGTAAGGCCATCACCAAATTCCCAAAACCAGTCGGTTAGATTGGCCGAACCTGTTGAATTAAAAGTAACCGTTTCACCATAACAAATACTGTCACTAGTACTAATAACAAAACTTCTATCAACTTTTGGTCGTACAGTTAAATTTGTAATAAATACACTATCGCAACCATAATTTATTGTATACAGGGTATCATAATAGGTTCCTGATGTATACTGCCATGCACCTTGGGCAAAAACAGAATCATAGTTACAAATTGTAATATTATTGGTTGCTTCATACGTGGGGCGTATTGTGAGTATCATCTCATCAATGGAGTCACAACTAATTATATTAGAAGCAACCATCGTCATGGTTATGGGACCAATTTCGTTTGGTCCTGGAATATATATCGGTTGCTTAACGTTAGGGTCAACAAAAGAACCCGTTCCAGTGGTGGTCCAATAAAGTGTAACATAGTTTGTTGCAAAAGCTGAGTCGGTTGAATTGGCAAAATTATATGGATATCCAAAGCAAGAATTCTCATCTGATCCAGCTTGTGCATAAGCTCCGGGAACAACACTCAATTCCATATATGAAGTATCATTCTCACATGGGGCTATTCCATAGCCTACCATCATCATTATAAGGGTATCTATCTGTACGGAACCTTCGGTATCGTGGGGAAAGTATGTTGGTGCTTCAAGTGTAGGATCATCAAAGTATCCCATTCCATTGATAGTTGTCCACATTATTGAGCTAAAGTCATCGGCTGTGGGTGGTGTTGCACTTGTGCTTAGATCGAAATAAACATCTTCACAGGTGGCTTCATCGGAACCTGCGTTTACTTCACAAGCCAATTGTATATTTATTACCACATCAGAACTTTCGGATATTGCACATCCTGCCATGGGGTTAGCAGTTAGAGTTAATGTAACAGACTCGTTTGTGATATCAGTTGTACCAGGTATATAGGTAGGAGCAAGTGTGGTCTCTGATCCTGGAGGACTAAATGTACCATTTCCATTAGTGGTCCACAGTAGTGTTGAATAATTATTCGCAAAGCTACCTGTTAAATCAACATTTGAGCCTTCACATATCAATGTAGAAAAGGCATCAGCAATTGCACTTGGTGGTTGCTGAATAGTTAAAATCATATTTGAACTTGTACTTGAAGTACAAGGTGCAATAGGGTCAGCAGTAAGAGTGAGAGTAACTGAACCATTGGCAATATCACCAGGGCCTGGATAATAGATAGTGGATACATTGGTATCATCATCAAAAGTACCATCACCAGTTCCGGCACTCCATGATTGACCATTATTATCATCAACAAGTCCGGCCAAGGTATGGCTATCTCCAACACAAATAGTTGCATTGCTACCAGCATCAGAAAAAGGTAAGGGTTGTATTGTTAATGTTAGGTCTGAAGTAGCATTTATATTACATGCAAGACTTCCATATGCAGTTAATGTTAATGTTACACTTCCCGCGGCAATATCGTTGGGTCCTGGAGTATAAGTTGGATTTAACAAAGTATTGTCATCGAATACTCCATCGCCACCATTGGCATTCCATTCTTGTCCATTATTGTTTGACACAGTAGCCTGATCAAGTAAAAATGTTCCTCCATCACAAACATCGGTGGTTGGGTATGTACCAACTTCAGCAGATGGAACAGGGTCGATTGTTAAAGTCATTTGACCGAGTACCAGAGCAGTACAAGGAGGGTTGGGTGTAGCAGTAATAATTAAATCCACAGTGCCGTTTGCATAATCAGTAGCATTAAGGTTGTAAATTGGGTTTGGAACTGTAGGGTCAACAAATGAACCACCACTTGAAGAAGACCATTCCAATGTTAGATAATTAGAGGGTGCAGCTCCAAGAACTTCATATGTTGTTTCGGAGGCACATACTCCATCGTCGGCACCAGCATCAGCACTTGCTGATGGAATTATATTAAGTGTGTGGGTAGTAGTAGGTCCATCTCCACAACTATTGATACCAAAAACTTCAATGTCGCCTGGGGTAGGATTTGGACCAAATGCAAACTCAGCAGAATTTCCTAAACCAGGTAATACAGTAATAGTAACACCGGTTCCTGTGTAGCTCCAATCATATGTATCAGTATTTAAATCATTAAAAACAGTAAATACTATTGTTTGATCGGGGCATATGTTAGTAGTTGGAGGATCAGGGTTCCATAATAAAGTTTGAGGACTACGTTGTTCGACAATAGGCGGATAAGCAGTGGAGGTTGATGCGGTAAACCACCATGTGTTTATTGTATTTCTATTCCCAAAGTCAATCTCTTGCCAATCATGGCATCCTCCACCGGGGCCGGTACTACTTACACAACCACCTAACTCAATGCATGGGCTATTGGGAGGGCCACATTCATTAATATTTGAATCATCCCAGTACATAAGTGGTGCTGTTCCAGCAGGAGCAACTAATTCAACAACAAAACCATTATCATTTCTTTCTATATCATATAATGGTAAATTTGTTAGTCCATTGATATAGGTCACTGTAAATGTGATCCCAATATTATGAGGAACAGCTATACCATTAGCATCCTCACCATTCCATGAAAGCGTATTTTGTCCTACTAATACTTGTTCATTTATTGTTATTGTTATATAGGTAGGATCACTAAATACAAGCTCTATCTCACAATTACCATCCTTATCAACCCAAACATCAAAATCAACTGAACCATCAACACAGTTGGCAGTACCAACAACGGGTTGTGTTATTTGCCCGAGGGTTGCAGCTGGTGGAAACAAATCAGGATCGGGCATGTTTAAAAATATGGGGTATTCGGGTACATAGGCATTTTGCTCCTGAAGTGATTTTCTATCCAATAAAAAATTACCTGTATTGGCGCATCCATATGGGTTACAGTACATTAACCATGCACGCCCTTCCATTTCGTTATATGTAACAGAAGTAATTATTGAATCAGTGGAGTATATAAAAAATGTAGAAGAGTTGGTTTCATACGATCCAAAACCACTATCCTCTAAAAATTGCCAACCCTTTGAATTCAATCGGCCTTCTTCTATAACAGTAGTTATAGTATTGTATATGGTAACATCAATATACTCTATTAAGAATGAACCTGTTTCATCTGGAAAGCCAAACCTTCTCCCATCAAATTCAATATAATACTCACCTGGTGGTAAACCTGCTAGTTCATATGCATCATAACCACCTGTTCCAGCCAATTGGTTCGGTCCGTTTCTAGCTTGTGTAACATTGTCGATATAACCAATACCTGATGTTGCAACTTCCGTTTCAGAATAAACTATTGTACCCACACTATTCTTAATACGGAAAACAGCATTATCAAAATCATCACCATTGTCATCCCAATTGAAGCCAAAATAAACCACTTCATTTATACTTTCTATAGAAAAATTCAACCTGTCATCAGGGTCACAATTATAAATGGCAAATTGTGTACGTACACCACTACCCCCATCACAGCCAAAATCAAAATCATTACATAAGTATAAATATGTTTCATTATTATCATTTGCACAAAGCTCATTTGTGCCTTCTGCCAGTGCATGAGATGGAATCATTATCATAATAATCATAATGAAAGAAAGGTATCTGTCAATTTTTTTGAAAACAGACATTAAAAACACTAAACCTACGATGTGGAAAGTAAAGACACTATTCATATTTTGAAATTTAATTCTGATTGATTTGCTCTATTTGCATCATATTTAACGTTTATAATACCCTCAAATATAAATGCGTCGCTAAAGATAATAACATTTTCAAACCTACTTTACACCTCATTATTATTATAGTATATATTAATGACACCATTAGAAACAATAAGTTGTATAACAGTTATATAAAAAACCTATTTAGATAGGTTATAAATATACGTTAATCTATAGGTAGATTGGAGCTAGCTCAAGTAAAAGTTTTAATTTTAGCTTGATTTGAAAGAATTGTTTAAACGGTTCTGCAATTTTTTTGAATTAAATGAAAAAACATAAACCCAGAACAAAACTAACTAATCTTATTACCCATGAAAAGAAATGTATTTAAACGATTTATCCTATTGACTATCGGAATATTGTTTTACTCGATCGTATTCTCTCAAAGCATTTTTTATGTTGATATTGAAAAGCCATATGATTCTACCGCAACTGGCTTGACATGGAATGATGCATTTACACATTTACAGGATGCCCTTAGTGCCGCCAAACAAAACCCAAATATTGGAGAAATATGGGTTGCAAATGGCACCTATTACCCAGACTGGGATCCCAACATGGGGCCACAAGGAGATTATTCAGGTGACATAACTGTCAGTTTTGAACTTGTTACCAACGTTAAACTAATAGGTGGATTTGAAGGTGGAGAAAACTCACTGGACGACAGAGTGGATTGGCGACAAAGTGAAACCAGGCTCAGTGGTAATATTAATACAATAGGATCTCATTACGACGATTCATTTTTGCTGATAAATAGCATTAATGTCGAAAACACAACTATTAACGGTTTTTATTTATCAGATTCCCATCTCCATACACCCGGTGGACTTCTAACAGGAGGACAATGCATTTATTTTAAGAACTCATCAGGAACATTAGAGAACTGCATTATTGAGGACCATCTTGATATTCAGTATTCAGGTGTTAGAATAATTGAATCTGTCTTATCTGTTTCTAACGTAACCTTTCAAAACAATGAAGGCTTTGGATCGGCACCTGTTTCTTGTGGTTCTTCGATAGTTCAGTTTACAGATTGTTATTTTACTAAAAACATACTCAAGTCTGATGGCAATATGGTTGGTGGAATAGCAAGTGCGAACTCAAATATTAATGTTTATAATTGTGTTTTTGAAAACAATGAGGGTTGGAAAAACATCTCTATTGAAGAAAAATCGCATTATGATACACAGGATAATACTGTTGTTATACAGGACTGTAAGTTTTATCAAACTGATCCAACAGCTTCACTCAACACTGCCAATATTGGAATAATTATGGAGTCGGATCAAAATTATTCATTACAAGTACAGATACTAAATTGTATATTTGATGGCAGGAATCAACCTGAGAGTACTGGAATAAGTATTTTGTCTAATAATAATAGTAAAATAGATATTGTCAATTGTTCGTTTTACGGAAATGAAATTGGAGTATGGGGATCAATACTTGAAAATTCACAAGTAAATATATACAACTCCATATTATGGGATAGCGGTAATGCAAATGATATTTTTCTAGATCCTTTGACTGATAATGATTTCTTTGTTAGTCATTGCGATTTAAATAATAGCAGTCCATACCTAAACTCAAATAATAATATTAGTATTGATCCACTATTTAGTTACCCACTCAATCAGGACTTCCATATTTCAAACATATCACCTTGTAAAAATGCTGGACTAAATATTGTACCTAATGTAATACTACCTGAATATGATTTTGAGGGAGATAACAGAATAATAGGTGATACAATAGATATAGGCGCTGATGAGAGTAAAATGATAATACATGTTGATGAAAATTGTCCTTGTCCAGTAATTCTTCAAAATGGAGTTAGCTGGAATAGTGCATATAATGACCTCCAGGATGCACTAGATGAAGCTGGCCCTGATTATGAAATATGGGTTGCTGATGGAACTTATTATCCATCAGTTGGACCATGGTTTACTTCAATTGAAGACCATATTGAGTTTTATGGTGGACTTGATGTCCCAGAAAATATTCGACAAAATACTTTTCAATTACATGACGGATTCTCTTTATATGGTGGGTTCGCTGGGTATAATATTTTAAATGCAGGTGAATTGGAAAGAGATGAACGTGATTGGGAAACAAATATTACAACACTTAGTGGATATATAGATAATTCACTTAATTCTCATCACGTAGTATTCTGCGGAATTATTAACGACCCCCCAGCTATACTTGATGGGTTTAATGTAGTTGATTCGGATATTACAAATCACTCTGGTAGCTCCGGTGCATTGTTTAGCGATGGTTCAAATCTTAGTATTGATAACTGTACGTTTAAAAATAATATTAATCATGGGATGTGTATTATTTCATGTTTCCAACATAATATTAGTATTAATAACTGCACTATAAAAGATAATATTCTTTTAGCCAACAAATCTCAGGGATGTGGAGTATGGGTCTCAACTCATCCATTTGCTGGAGAATTGGTAATCTCTAATAGTTTGTTTCTGGACAATTATTGCAACGGTGATGGTGGAGGTTTATACATTATGGATGGTGAAAATGTAAAAATAAATAACTGCATTTTCTCAAAGAACCAAGCTAAGTATGGAGGCGGAATACATATAGGTAGAGAAGTTGGATCAGGATATAATAATATTAATGCTACATCTATTTTAAATTGTTCATTTTCAAATAATACTGCAACATATTATGGTAATAGTATATACCTTGAAGATGAATTAAGCCCAACATTAACAAATAGCATTTTATGGAATACCCCTAATGTTTCTGATCAAATATATGCAACTTTAGGAGCATCATTAATTGTTAGTCATTCGGATATTCAAGGTGGTTATACCGGAACTAATAATCAAAATGAGGATCCACTTTATTACGCCCCAAACTCTAATGATCTACATCTTAAAAGTTTATATGGTAGATGGTATCCACCTACAAAAACATTTGTGAAAGATAATGAACATAGCGAATACTGTATTGATATGGGTATTGAATATGATGAGGCAAATCCCGAGAGCCACTATGATAATGAAATAAAAGATAATGGATACAGAATTAATATGGGAGCATATGGAAACACTGCTGAAGCTTCAAAATCGCCATATTTCAAATCAAGATTAATTGCCTCATTACAAAACAATTCAAAAGAGGAAGCTATAAATATTTCATTAAATCCTAATCCGTTTAAGCAAAATCTAAATATTGACATTCTATCAAAGGATAACAATTTTATTGATATTTCAGTTTATAATATTATGGGAATTAAAGTTCGATCAATCTTTACGGGAAGCTCAAAACGCGGGAATACAAAATATAACTGGGATGGTACAAATGACTTCAATTCAACACTACCAAACGGCATTTACTTTGTGAGATTTAATTCATCTAATGAATCTTTGTCAAAAACTGTAATATTACAGAAATAGTACTACAAATAAAAGTGCCTAACCAGAAAAATGTGTTAGGCACTTATTTTAACATACAAACTAACTCTTTCGATAATGTTCGTTACAGTTGTTAATCTTAATCCAATGATACTCTAAAACGGCGAACACTCAATTGGGCTATTGCTTCTTTGTCGTGGTGCCATAAAGTTGCTGCCCGATTTCTTTCCGATTAATCCAATGTCATCAAATTCAAATACCAAGGATATCTCATGCGAGGGTCCGGTGAAGTTATGCATGGCATTGATGTTCATCTCATAACTGTACATTACTTTCATCCTCGATTCTTCGTTGAAGGGTATATTGATTCCGGCCATGGCTGTGAAGGTCGAAAATTCATCATATTCCAACGTCTGGTTCTTGTACCATAATCCCAAATAAACATGAGACATATAGATGTTCATTCCCAAAGTGTATAACATCATACTTGATTGATGCTGTACCATCAATCCAGGGTTTAGTTTAAAGCCTTGACGCTTGGAGTAATATCCCTGGTCTTCCTTTATGGTGATGATAAAGTCCAAATTATAAACATATTTTCTGGGTAATTTCGCATCTACCTCAAAGAAACTCTGGTTGGGTGTGGTTATATGATGAACCGCGGCTCCCAATGTCCCTTCCAAATCACCATTGCCCTTGAATTGAAAGATTCCTCCAAAGGAAAAGTCAGGGAATACTACCTTCTCTCTGGCTGC
>JAERTF010000020.1 GCA_016845105.1 Bacteroidota bacterium
GTTTTAAAGCTGGTGATTCTTTCTTATTGTAATAAATAACAAAAATACTGTACTTAAACCTATTAACCTCAATTATATCTTTTTTATCTTTTCTTTGCTTCTTTATGAACTCCAGTTCTTCCTTATTAAAATCAAGGTTCTGAAGGTCGGTGTTTGATTTTACTAAAAAAACAGTAACTGTGTTTGTTGGTTTTTTATTTGTTATGGATATTTTCATTATATACAATTTAAATTTATGCAAATATAATCAGTAACTTGGTAAAAGGAAAATAAGAATTAGATGGTGCTTAAACCCGCAATATGCATTAGAGAATCTATTCCGAACTACAAATACAGCAAAATATACTACTTCGTTAAGTTTTGAAGCCTCACCATAGCGGTGCTATGCTTTCATTTCAAAACTTTATTTTTTATAGTACTTGTAGTTCTCATAACGAAGCTCCAATGCATAATCCGGGTTAAAACCACCAAATATTAAGCAAACTAATCAGCAATTAAATATTCCATTGCTTTGGTAACAACAATTTGAGTCGCCCCAGAGTTCTGTTTCACATATTTCTTTGCTTTGGAAGCACTATCACAATAAAAATTCTTATCACTAAAAAGCTTATCTACAATAGATAAACAGTCTTCAGTACTATTTATGGGGAAACCTCCTCCAATATCCATCAAATCAATAGCTTCACGAAAACGTTTATGGTTCGGGCCAAACAAAACCGGTATTCCATATGTAGATGCCTCTAACAAATTATGAATACCAACTCCAAATCCTCCACCAACATATACAATATCTGCATATCTATAAAGCAATGAAAGCACACCTATACTATTTATTATAAGCACCTTGCTACTGGAGAAGTCCTGTGCTAAACCATCTGAATATAGTATGGGATTATAATCTTTGAATCTTGTTTCTATCTCACCAATATGAGCAGAATTAATCAAGTGAGGTGCGATTATCAATTTATAATCAATGGATGAATTATCAAGTACTTCTTTAAGTATTTTTTCACCAACTGGCCAGGTGCTTCCTCCTATTACTAGTTTCGAATCACCCTTAAAATCCTTTACTATTGGAAACTCAGATGGATCATCGGGCAATTGCAAAACTCTATCGAATCTAGTATCACCACTTATTTCTGTATGATGTATTCCGATTTTATCAAGAAGCTCTATTGATTCACTGTTTTGTACAAATAAAAAAGTAACCTTATTTAATTGTCGGGCAAACCACCTACCCCATGGTTTAAAGAATATCTGCGATGGTCTAAATATTACCGAAGCAAATATCAGTGGTATCTTTAATCGATAAAGCTCGTCTATATAATTATACCAAAACTCATACTTTATGAAAATTACCATTTTTGGCATTACCATATTTACAAACCTTTTCGCATTTTGTGGAGTGTCGATTGGTAGATAGAAAACAAAGTCTGCCAATTCATAATCTTTTCTTACTTCATATCCCGATGGAGAAAAGAAAGTCAACAGTATTTTATGATCTGGGTATGTATTAACTAGTTTTTCTATTATTGGTCTTCCTTGCTCGAATTCCCCAAGGCTAGCACAGTGAACCCAAATAATTGAACTTGAACTAATGCTTGTGTTAGATATTTTTTTAAAGATATTTGATCTGCCATCAACCCATAACTTAGCCTTTGAGTTAAATAAGGCCGCAACCTTTAAAAAAAAACCGTAAAGAAAAACGAAGATGTTATATATACCCCTCATCAACTAGTTGTAATAGTATTTATCTGGTGCTCGATTATATATTGGCAACATCCATCCTACTTTAATACCTATAAAATAGTCAAAATAACTGTTGTTATCTTTTTTCATTGTGCTAAAGTCCCAATCCCGTAAACTTTTAGTAAATGCTTGTTGGAATTCAAAACCCCCATAGAAGTTAGTTAACCGTGAATTACCCATAAAAAACCATCCAACAAATTGATTAAACATTAAACCTCCAGTTAACATATCATAACCCAAAGCATAATCTCCGGAAATTTGTGGAGCCGTACGATGTTGGTTATCTATCTTCATGCGTGTTAGCATATAACCTACACCTCCGGTTAACATTAGCCCTGAATTAGGATTAGAGTTAAACATTGGGATTATTTTACCAAAATTGAAGTTTAAATTATATCCTCTTTCATATAGAGCATAAAGTGCATAGGTTCCATTACCATCTATTATGTACCCATCATGGGTTAGCACCATCTTAAGTATTGAATCAGTGTTCTTTATATCATTACCAAAAATGAAATTTGCATCAAAAGAATAAATGAAGTTTTTAACAGTTTTATACCTTAAACCTACACCGATCGTTGAATTATCACCATACCTTTTGGCAATATCACCACCCGGAAATTGATAGGAATACGATATATGTGGAACAAAAGCAGCTATTATTGAATCTCTAACATTCGCCTGTGCATTTACTTCAATAAAGGAGTAAAATATAAATAAGAAAGTCAATCCCTTTTTAAACATTGTTTACTTGATTTTCAATTTAACGCAAAGATAATGTAAATATTTCAGGCCATTTAATTATAGTTATTAGATAGTTGATACAAATTGTAAAAGTTGTAAACTTTTATTCATGAAACTACGTTATTAGTGCAACTTGAGTATATTTGCAGCCTTTGTTAAAACATTAACACTATAATAATATGAAACATAATATGGTCGACCTTGTAGGTCAATACAAGAAAATAAAAGATGAAGTTGACAATGCAGTTATGAATATCTTATCAGAGGCATCTTTCATAAATGGCCCTGCTGTAAAGAGTTTCCAAAAAAACCTGGAAGAGTACCTTGGAGTTAAGCATGTAATTCCTTGTGCAAACGGTACCGATGCACTTCAAGTTGCACTTATGGCTCTCGATCTTCAACCTGGTGATGAAGTTATTACTACCTCATTCACATTTATTGCTACTGCAGAAGTAATTGCATTATTAAAATTAACACCAGTATTGGTTGATGTTGATCCTGTCACCTACAATATTGATCCCAATGCCATTGAAGCAGCTATCACCCCAAAAACAAAGGCAATTATACCTGTGCATTTGTTTGGTCAATGTGCAGATATGCATACTATTAAACAAATTGCTAAAAAGCATGACTTATATGTAATTGAAGATAATGCCCAGGCGATAGGAGCTGATTATACATGTCCGAAAAGTGGCAAAACTAAAAAAGCCGGCGCAATAGGACACATAGGATGTACTTCATTTTTTCCATCAAAAAACTTAGGTGCCTATGGTGATGGTGGAGCAATATTTACAAATGATGATGATCTGGCAGCTAAAATGAGAGTTGTAGTTAACCATGGTATGACTGTTAGATATTATCATGATGAAATAGGTGTAAACTCACGTTTAGATAGTATTCAAGCGGCCGTATTAGATATCAAATTAAAACATCTTGATGAATATTCAAAGGCTAGACTTGATGCAGCGACTTACTACAATAATGCTTTTGCAGCTTCTTCAAAAATAATAACCCCTGCTACAGCAGATTTTACAACTCATGTTTTCCATCAATATACATTAGTGCTTAATGATGTTGATAGAGATGGACTTATGAAACATCTTGCTGACAAGGGAATTGCATCAGCCGTTTATTATCCTGTGCCTTTACATTTGCAAAAAGCATATATTGATCCCAGATACAAGGAAGGTGATTTTCCGGTTACCGAAAAGTTAAGCCATACGGTTATGTCATTACCAATTCATACCGAACTAACTCCAGAAATACAAAAAGAAATTACTGACGCTGTTCTGGAATTTGTTGAAAAATAACAATTCGAAAAATACTATATTGCCGGGTATTTTATGCATTTTTGCTAAATATCCGGCATTTTTTTGCCTTTGCTTTTCATTATAAATAGATTATAATATGAAACAAGATTATTTTGCACATGACAGTGCCATAGTAGATGAAGGTTGTAATATAGGAAAAGGGACTAAAATTTGGCATTTTTCGCATATAATGAATAATTGTACCATTGGTGAAAACTGCAACATTGGTCAAAATGTAGTAGTATCTCCGGAAGTAGTACTGGGAAGTAATTGTAAAGTTCAAAATAATGTTTCCATATATACTGGTGTAATATGTGAGGAGGATGTATTTCTAGGTCCCTCAATGGTTTTTACCAATGTCACCAATCCCAGAAGCGGGGTAAACAGACGCGGTCAATATACCAAAACCATAGTAAAAAAAGGTGCTAGCATTGGAGCAAATGCTACTATAGTTTGCGGTCATGATATTGGACAATTTGCCTTTATTGGAGCAGGTGCTGTAGTAACAAAAGAGGTGCCCGCCTATGCTTTGGTTGTTGGTAATCCAGCAAAACACATTGGTTGGATGAGCGAATTCGGCCATAGGCTTAATTTTAATAATGATGCAATTGCAATATGCCCTGAAAGTAAGGAGAAATATAACCTTATTGAAAACAGAGTTATAAAACTTTAATAATATTTCCTATTTTTATATTTTAATAACCTTAAAAAAATCAAATGAAAATACTAGTAACAGGTGGCACAGGATTTATTGGTTCTCACACAGTTGTTGAACTTCAAGCAAAAAAACATGATGTTATAATTGTCGACAACCTAAGTAACTCAAGTGCTGATATTGTCGATAAGATAGCCTTAATATCTGGCATTAAACCTGAACTAGAGGTTTTTGATCTAACTGATAAGGACCTTACATCTGATTTTTTCAAACGTCACAATGATATATCGGGAATAATCCATTTTGCTGCTTTTAAAGCTGTAGGAGAATCTGTTCAAAAACCATTATTATATTATCGCAATAATCTCGAATCACTTGTTAACATACTACAAGGCATGAAAGACAATAATATTAAAAATATTGTATTCTCATCCTCATGTACTGTATATGGTCAGCCCGACGAACTACCTGTTAGTGAAAATGCACCCATAAAACTTGCCGAATCTCCATATGGAAATACAAAACAAATTTCAGAAGAAATAATTAAGGACACAGTTAAAGCAACTGATATTAATGCTGTTGCACTGAGATACTTTAATCCTATTGGTGCTCATAAATCAGCTATAATTGGTGAGTTACCCATCGGTGTACCGAATAATTTAGTTCCCTTTATTACACAAACTGCCATAGGTATAAGAGAGTGCCTTAGCGTATTTGGCGATACTTATGAAACACCCGATGGTACAGCAATAAGAGATTACATTCATGTTGTTGATTTAGCAGAGGCACATGTAATTGCTGTTGATAGAATGATCAACAATAAAATGAAGAATAATTACGAAGTATTTAACCTCGGTACTGGAAATGGCTATTCGGTACTTGAAGTAATTAACTCATTCGAAAAAGTAACAGGATTAAAACTCAACTATAAAATAGTTGACAGAAGAGAGGGTGATATTACTCAAGTATGGGCAAACCCTGATTATTCGAACAATGAGCTTGGTTGGAAGGCCAAAAAGGGAATTGATGAAATGACCCTTAGTGCATGGAAATGGGAACAAGCTTTGGCAAATAATAAATAGATAATTCTTTATAAGATAACGAAATATGAAAAAGATATTAATTACAGGAGCCGCTGGATTTATTGGATCACATGTTGCTAGGTTATTTGTGAACAAATACCCTGACTACGAAATATTTAACCTCGACAAGCTCACCTATGCGGGGAATTTAGAGAATCTTAAAGACTTTGATAAGGCACCAAACTATAAATTTATTCTGGGTGATATTGTTGATGGCGATTTCATAATGAATCTATTTAAAGAACACAAGTTTGATGGAGTAATTCATCTTGCAGCCGAATCGCATGTTGATAGGTCGATTGAGAATCCAATGGAATTTATAATGGCAAATATTGTTGGTACAGTTAACCTGTTAAATGCTGCCAAACATATTTGGGAAGGTAATTACGAAGGTAAAAGATTTTATCATGTTTCAACCGATGAAGTTTATGGATCACTTGGTGAAGAAGGTTTTTTTTACGAAGATACTCCATACGATCCACACAGTCCATATTCGGCTTCAAAAGCAAGCTCCGACCACCTGGTAAGAGCTTATCACGACACCTATGGATTGCCAATAATAATATCTAACTGCTCAAACAATTATGGCCCCAACCAGTTTCCCGAAAAATTAGTGCCGCTATTTATTAATAATATCAGGCATAACAAACCTCTTCCTGTTTATGGAAAAGGAGAAAATGTTCGTGATTGGTTATACGTAATCGACCATGCAGCAGCTATTGATGTAATTTATCACAATGGCCCAACCGGTGAAACATTTAATATTGGTGGCCACAACGAATGGACAAATATTGATTTGATAAAGGTTGTCTGTAAAGTTATGGATGAAAAACTTGGCCGTGAAGTAGGTACTTCGGAAAAACTTATTACATATGTAACCGACAGAGCTGGTCATGACTTAAGATACGCCATCGATTCTTCTAAACTTCAAAATGAGTTGGGATGGAAACCTTCGTTACAATTTGAAGAAGGTATTAATTTAACAATTGACTGGTATCTAAATAATCAGGAATGGTTAGATAATGTTACATCGGGAAATTACCAGAAGTACTACGAAGAAATGTATGGGGATAGATAGGGTTTTGGGTTGTGTGTTTTGGGTTGTAGTTGTTAAAGGGTTGGAAGGTTATCATTGTTGTCGGGTTATGATTGTTGTCGGGTTGTCATTGTTGTCATTGTTGTCAAGTTAAAAGTAAATAGGGCTTAGAGTTTTGAATCGATGGTTTTACCTTAGTTTTCAACTAGTTACGCACCTTAACATTGCACCATTCAATCATTCACCCATTCACTCATTGCACCATTCACTCATTGCATCATTGCATCATTGCATCATTCACCCATTGACTCAATATAAATCTCCATTCCTTCTTGTGCAAGTTTTTCAATAGTAGGGTTAAGAATAAATGAACTGATATGCCATTGGAATCCAAATTGCTTACTTATTTCTGTTTCCAATGTTACAGCAGCTAGTGAGTCGACACCATATGCCATTATATTTTTTTTGATATCTATTTCTTCTGGTTTGATTTTTTGATCTCTTGATATCCAGCCAATTACCCATTCTTTAATGGATTCTTCCGTGGGAACAGCATTGGCATGTGTATCAGTAATTCTATCTTCAAGTACATTCTCCTTGGTCCAACTTGATACAATATTTAAATCATCATGTAAATACTCATATTTAGTTTGCCTGTGTTTAATTTTCCCGCTTGAAGTTATGGGTATACTACCTGGTCTTACCAATGAGATTGAATGCACATCTAATTCATGCTCTTCTGCAATTATTTCTCTAATTTTATCAATTATTGCACCATGATCGGTGTTTTTCATAGCTGTTCTTTCAATCTCCTGAACCACAACTAATTTTTCTGTGTTATTATCAGTTATTGGAAATGCAGCTCCACCATTTTGTCGTAATTCAGGGATTGAATTCTGAATGCTAAACTCAATGTCGTTGGGATAGTGATTTACTCCTCGTATGATTATCAAATCCTTTATTCTACCGGTTATAAATAGCTCCTTGTCATAAAAAAAGCCAAGGTCACCAGTACGTAAAAACGGGCCTTCGTTTGTTCCTTCAATAATGGCACCAAAAGTCCGCTTGGTTTCTTCGGGTTTATTCCAATATCCTGCCGCTACTGTGGGTCCACTAATCCATATTTCACCCACTTCATCATATGCACATCTCTTTTTTGTTAATGGATCAACAATTTCAATTTTTGTATCCATCCAAACATGGCCGCTTCCAACAAGAGAAATACTACTTTCATTTTCGATATCTAGTATAGATACTTTGTTTTGAGATAATAATTGACTATCAACGTTTATATACTTTGGTTTTTCATCTATGTATCCTCCTGTAACAATTAATGTTGTTTCGGCCATGCCATAACATGAATACAACTGCCTTTCCGTTACATTTGATACTTGGAAAGCTTTAGTGAAGTTTTCATAAGTAGTTTTCCTTATTGGTTCGGCTCCGCAGAAAAAAACCTCCACAGAACTTAAATCCAAACCCATCCTATCCTCCTCAGTGGTTTTATCAATACAATAATCGTAGGCGAAATTTGGACCACCTGCTATGGTACCTCCATATTTATCAATGGCTTTAAGAAAATTTAACGGGTTTTTTAGGAATGCCATAGGGGGCATATTAATATTAAGTACACCTGCGTATGCTGCTTGCATTAAACCCCCAATTAATCCCATATCATGAAATAATGGTAACCAATGTACTCCAATAGCATTCTTTTTTATTCCAAATGTTTGTCGTATATACTCAGAGTTATAAAGTAGGTTCATCTGTGTTATCATAACTCCCTTTGGCTCTCCTGTGGATCCCGATGTATACTGCAGTAGGGCAATATCATCCGGAAGCACTTCTGTTTCAACAAAGTCAGTTAATTTTTTACTTTCGATATTTTCATAAATAATCCAACTAAGCTGTGATAATAAATTATCATCTTTAAAATTTCTCTTAATATCGTCGTATACTTGTTGTGATATAAGACAGATTTTTGCACCACTATCTTTTATAATAGTGTAAACTCTATCTATACCTCTATTTCTACGTGGTGGATATGCTGGCACAGCAACAAAACCCGAATAAAAGCAACCATATAGTGAAGCTATATATGGCAATCCAGGCTGGAACAAAAGCAATACCTTATCTCCCTTTAATCCATACTGCTGTAGTTCAACACCAATGGCTTTCGACCTGTCGCCCAATTGTTTATATGTGAAAGAATCTTCCTCATTAATACCATCCTGTAAAAATCTAAAAACCGTAAAATTTGGTTGAGACTTCACTCTACCCTTTATTACATCAATATATGTATCACAATTTTGTACAATTGGATCATTATAATCTTTAAGAAACGAATACCCCATAACAATAATATTGAGCACAAAAATAGTTTTTTGGTCTGATTTTATCATCTAACAATTCATCTTATCTTTGCGAAAAACAGTTAAGTGAATAAACAAATAGACTATAAAGGTTCAATTATAAATTACAATATTGATGGTTCATCGGCAAAAACCGTAGTTTTATTACATGGATTTTTAGAAGACCTATCAATGTGGAGTGAATTCACCAAATTATATGGTTCATCATATAAAATAATTAGTATTGACTTACCAGGTTTTGGCAAGAGTGGAATTATTAGCGATAATCACAGTATGCAACTTATGGCAGAAGTTGTTAACAACATACTAGTGGGTGAAAATGTAGTTAGTTGCTTTATGGTGGGTCATTCGATGGGTGGTTATGTAGCCTTAGCTTTTGCTGACCTATTTCCTAAAAAGCTCAAAGGATTGGTTCTTTTTCATTCACAAGCATCAGCAGATGACTGTCATGCAAAAAAGAATAGAGATAGAACAATTGGTATTGTTAATAACAATCATTCAAAATATATTAGCAGCTTTATTCCACTTCTTTTTGCGGAAGAAAACCTAGCTAAGTTTAATAACGAAATCAAAAACCTCATTAAGAGCTCGTTACAAACCAACGATGAAGGAATAATTGCTGCTTTGCGTGGTATGCGAGATAGATTTGATTACACAGAATTACTTGGCAAGCTTGAAATACCAGTTCTTTTTATAATCGGAAAAAGAGATTCAAGAATCCCATTGGAAAAAATTAACCAACAAATATTGTTGCCAAAAATATCAGAAACATTAATATTGGAACATGTTGGGCACATGGGATTTATTGAAGCCAAGGACATTACATATGCAAGTGTATCAAGCTTTATTGATAGATACAATAACTATAATAATCAGTAATACTCGAAATGAAAAAAAAGAATAATACAAAAAAAACAATACCCGAAAATAAGCTCGTGCGAATATTTAGCATCGTTTTGATTATTACAACTTTTGTATTCTACTACAATTCAATATTCAATCATTTCTCATTGGATGATCATTACGTTAATATTGATAATCCGCATATTGCAAAGGGAATTGAAGGTATTCCGGAAATTTTTAGTACACTTTATGCTGATGATAATGGCATGGCCTATGGATATCGGCCACTTGTTAGGACTAGTTTCGCTTTGGAGTATCAGTTTACTTCAGATCTGAATATCAACCCTTATATCAGTCACTTTATTAATGTACTTCTATACATATTAGCGATATTGCTTCTGTATAAAGTATTACGACGGCTGTTTTCGGGTTACAACCCGTGGTTCCCATTTCTGGTCGCACTACTTTTTATGGCCCACCCTACTCATACAGAGGTTGTAGCAAGTCTAAAAAACAGAGATGTTTTGTTGTCTTTTTTATTCTCATTTTTAGCAATATGGCAATTTATTTCTTGGATTGATAAGGATAAGATAGTCCATCTAATAGGTGGTCTGATAAGTTTTATTCTAGCATTACTTTCTAAGGAATCGGCAATTGCTCAGTTGGCCATATTTCCATTGGTACTATATTTTTTCACCAATATAAAAATGAAAAAATTAGGGTCATTTATAATGATCTTAGTATCAATGGTGGGAATAATACTTGTTGCCAGATGGTTACTGCTACCAGAGGCAATAAGACATATGAGTTTCTGGGAAAATCCATTGATCGAAAACAATAATTTCTTTATATCCATCAGCACAGGAGTGTACATACTGGGGTTTTATTTAAAACTATTGTTTATCCCCTACCCACTACTTTATTATTATGGTTACAATATGTTACCTATCGTGGGCTGGGCTAACCCTTGGGTTATCGTATCGTTTATATTATTTGCTGGGTTATTAGCTTTTGCCATTGGCAGAATCAAAAGTAAAGATATACTGGCATTTGCAATACTCTATTTTTTTATAAATATGTCGATGTATGCAAATATTGTAGCACCGGTGCCAGGGATTGTAGGAGATCGGTTTGTGTTTTTCTCTTCCTTATCTTTTGCAATTTTCATAACATGGCTTTTGTTTAAAGTATTTGGTATTGTAAGGATAAAACCCGTGGTAAAAAATCGAAGGATAATATGGGTTTTGATATTGATAATTATAATTATTGCTCCATATGGCTATTATGTTAGAGTAAGAAATAAACAATGGAGCACCACATATAGCCTCTATGGATCAGATATGCCACATCTGTGGAATTCAGTTAAAGCAAATAATTTGTTTGCGCACGAACTAATGAAAAGAGCAAATAATGAACTATCAAAACCCGTTAACCCATACAAATTTATAACCGGAATAATTGATAAAGCCGACAAACATTATAGTCAAGCTGTAGCTCTTGATTCAACTCATTTTTCTGCATGGAATAATTTGGGAATAATATATTCCAAAATACACGGCAATCAGGCAAAATTAAGGGTACAAAGTCATCTAAAAAACAATAAGCCGACGAAGGCGGAAGAAGAGAGAATAAACTCAGAAAAATATTTTAACAAAGCAATTGGTTATTTTAACAAAGCAATACAGCAAAACCCTAAATATGGAAGTGCATATTTTAATTTGGGCAATGCTTACGACCTACAACAAAAATGGGACTCTTCAATTGTATATTTTAAAAAAGCTGTTGATGTTGATGGTGGCAAATTAGTCAGTTTATCCAGGCTAGCCAATGCATACTATCTAAACAATCAACCCTTGGAAGCAGTGAAATGGAATCAAAAAATGATAGCTGAATTTCCAACTAGTGACATGCCTTTTATCAACCTTGGTAATTATGCAATAAATGCCAATGATACCATTGAAGCTGTTAAATATTTTAAAAAGGCTTTTGAATTGGAAGAAAAACCATCGATTGGCAGGTTACTTAGTAACTATTACAAATCCATTGGAGACAAATCCAGCTCGGATTTTTATATTAGAAAGACCTATGAATCAGAGCAAAGAATAAAGAAAAGAAAGTAATCTAAATATGCGAAATACCATAACAGATATTTGTTGTTATTATCCCGAGAGAGTTCTAACAAATGACATGCTTCAGGATGAATTTCCAAAATTAAAACTTAAGGAATTAACTAGGTTAACAGGTGTGCATCAACGACATATTTGTGCAGAAGATGAAACATCTGTTGATATGGCAGTTTCTGCTGCAATAAAGCTATTCGAGACAAGTAACACAAAAAAAGAAGAAGTAGATTACATAATTTTTTGTTCAGCCGGTGGAGACTATATAACACCTGCATCTGCATGTATAATCCACGACCGTCTTGGGCTACCATCCAATTGTGGTGCATTTGATTTTAATCAGGGTTGCACAGGATATATCTATGGACTTAGTTTGGCTGATAGTTTAATATCAGCTGGCAACGCTAATAATATACTCCTAATCACATCTGAGGCCATCACAAAAACTATCCATAATAAAGATAGCAGTAACAGAGCTATATTTGGAGATGCAGCAACAGCTTCAATTATCACAAAAGATAAGCAAAACAAAGCAAATTACGGATTCACCTTTGGAACCGATGGAAGCAAGTATAATAAAATAATTATTAAGCATGGCCGCGAACGCTACCCATTACCTAAGTTTTTGGAAGAAGACAGAATAGATAACTTTGGAAATGTGTTAAACGATGCAAATTTTTATATGGATGGTTCCGAGGTGTTTAACTTCTCCGTTACTAAAGCACCTGAACTAGTGTCTGAGATTCTTAAGAAGAATCAGCTTACAATGGGTGATATTGATTTCTTTGTTTTTCATCAAGCTAACCAAATAATACTTGAAACTCTTGGCAAGAAACTTAAAATTCCTGAAGATAAACTTATAATAGATGTTGCTAATACCGGCAACACAGTTTCTTCAACAATACCAATCGCATTGCACAATGCGTTAAAAAAGGGGTTAATCAATCATGGAGATACAGTTATGATTGCCGGCTTTGGAGTTGGTTTTTCTTGGGGAGGGACTATTATTGCTATTTAGTATCACATTATCAAAACCCTATTATAGCAAAACTATTCTATCAATAATCTCACCAACTAGATTTTTCATACTCTTTTTATAATCCGGATTAAAATCATCGGTAATCCTATTTGCAATAATATCACAAACGGTTAATGCATTGTGCCCAAGCATGGCAGACAACACATATAATGCAGATGTCTCCATTTCAAAGTTTGTAACATTAAGGTTACTGAAAACAAATTCGCTTGCCCTATCGATTATTGTACCATCAACTACTTTGAGTCTCAACTCTCTCCCTTGCGGAGCATAAAATCCAGGTGCAGTAAGTGTAATCCCTTTTCTCCAATCCTTTCCAACTATTTTCAATAATCTGTCAGATGCTTTTACGGCATATGGTGTAGGCAAGTTACTATCCCAATCAAGATTGGAAATAAAACTATTTGTGAGTTCATGAACTATTACCTCAGTATTCTTCTCATAAAAATATGCCAAACCATCAAGCCCCAAACCATATTCACTAACCAGATAAGAGTTTACAACCGGAATATCAGCTTGTAATGCACCAGATGTACCTATTCTGATTAGGTTCAAACTCGTTTTATTTTCCTTCTCAGTTTTTTTATCAAGATCAATATTAAAAAGCGCATCCAACTCATTAACAACTATTTCAATATTATCTGGCCCCATACCCGATGACATAACTGATAATCTTTTTCCTTTATACCTACCAGTTACTGTATGTATTTCACGATTATGAGTCTTAAACTCAATTGTATCAAAAAGTCTGGCAATTAGCTCAACCCTTCCCGGGTCGCCAACCAACATTATCGTTTCAGCCACATCGCCTGGCTTTAGATTTATATGATAAAGTGAACCATCACTATTTAGTACAAGTTCCGATTTTTTTATAGTTGTCATAATCTGGGATTACTAAGATAGAAATTAATTGGCAAAGATAGTAATTCGGTTCTATCCGTTAATTATTGAGTAATTTACATCAAATATAATACTTGCAAATAATTAACTTTATATTTACATCCACATTTAAAAGAGTTAATAAATTAGCAATTTTATAAATAAATCTTCTGAATAATGCAAAATACTAACACACTACTAGTCCCAATTGATTTCAACGAACAATCAATGTTTGCAATGGAACGCTCATACGTTGTTGCACCATTTTTAAAACTCGACATTGTATTACTTTATGTATATGAAGATAACGGAATTAATGCCTCACTTATGTCGGAAGATGAGGTTAATTCTAAAATTCAAAAAAAACTAGATAGTATTGTAACCGAGGCTAAGAAAAGGTCTGGCATGAATGTTACCACAATAATTAAAAAAGGTAAGGTTTATAGGCAGATAATATTAACAGCAAAAGAAGTTAATGCAAGATTTATTCTTCTTGGCACAAATAATTCATCCGAAGAAATAAGGATGGACAAAAACACAATCGGGTCAAATACATTGAAAGTAATCCGGCAGTCTAAGATTCCTGTTATAACCATTAATGGCAAAAAAATATCCCGTTTTGTTCATAATATACTACTACCTCTTGATTTAACCAAAGAAACCCGTCAAAAGGTAACTTATGCAATTGATATTGCGAAATCATTTGGAGCAAGAATTACCGTTGTATCTGTATTGTGGTCGAAAAAAGACAAGGATATCAAAGATGAATTATTGCAGCAACTCGATCAGGTTAGATGGTTTATTGAAGAACAGAACATAAAGTGTACCAGCGAATTATTGGAAGCAGAAGGTGGTGAAAGAATGTTAGTTCCACGATTATTAAAATATATTGATAAAAAAGAAGATATTGATTTAGTCATGATAATGACTCAACAAGAAAACAAGTTAGTTGAATTTTTCTTGGGTTCAGCAGCGCAGTCAATAATAAGGCTATCAAAAACTGCTGTAATGACTATAACACCAGAGCAAATCGGCAACGAACAGCTTATCTTTTAGTATATTATGACAAACATTCAGGCAGAACTTATTAGTATTGGTGATGAGTTATTAATAGGTCAAGTTATTAATACCAACTCATCGTGGATGGCTGCAGAACTAAATAGAAATGGAATTTCGGTAAGTAAAATTACTGCAATTAGCGATAAGGGTTCGGAGATAAAAGATGCAATTATTCAAGCAGAAAAAAGGTCAAATATTATTCTGCTAACAGGTGGGTTGGGCCCCACAAATGATGATATTACAAAAAACGTACTGGCCGAGTATTTCGAATCAGGTTTCATTTTTCATCAACCTACTTTTGAACACATTAAGTCATTATTTAAACTTCGCAGCTATCAGGTAACAGAGGTAAATAAAAATCAAGCTAATATTCCAGAAAATTGCACCCCCTTATTTAACAGTAATGGAACTGCACCAGGGATGTGGTTCGAAAAAGATGGGAAAGTAATAGTTTCGATGCCCGGAGTTCCTTTTGAAATGAAAGGGCTAATGACAAAAGAAGTTATTCCAAAACTACTAAAAAGGTTCAAACTTCCGGCCATTATAAATCGTACTGTAATGACTACGGGAGTTGGTGAGTCAATGTTGGCTTCTATTATTGAAGATTGGGAAATTAAACTACCGTCAAACCTCAAACTAGCCTATCTTCCACAGCCCGGAATTGTTAGGCTCAGAATATCAGGAAAAGGAGAATTAGGCGAAGAACTTGAAAATGAAATAGAAGATCAAATAACAAGTCTTAGAAGGATTATTCCTGATCTGATTTTTGGATATGATGATATAACACTTGAAGAAGTTATAGGAAATTTGTTAGTTAATAAATCAGCAACACTTAGCACAGCCGAAAGCTGCACTGGTGGGTATATAGCTCATCTTATCACAAGCATACCCGGAAGTTCTAACTATTTTGAAGGTTCCATTGTTTCATATTCCAATCAGGTAAAGCATAAGCAACTTGCTGTAAACCAAAATGATCTTGAATTATTTGGTGCTGTTAGCAAAGAAGTTGTTGAGCAAATGGCAATTGGTTGTAAAAAGGAACTCAAAACTGATTATTGTATTGCAACCTCAGGTATAGCTGGTCCGGATGGAGGTACTAATGAAAAACCCGTGGGTACAGTTTGGATAGCAATAGCAACACCTAATAATCTTGTATCAAAATTATTTCATTTTGGAGAACACAGAGGTAGGAATATCCGCAGATCAGCGCTAAGTGCGATGGAAATGTTAAGGCAGGAAATCAAGTGATAAAAAAAGCCACAAATCACATTCATATATGTGAGTTTGTGGCTTTTAGTTACTGTACAATAATATTAAATTGAGGCACTTTGTGTCTTAATCTTTCTATCAACTTTTTTAAACAAACCTTGTAATACTTTACCAGGACCGACTTCAGTAATATCATTAGCACCATCTGCAATCATATTCTGCATTATTTTCGTCCATCTTACAGGTGAAGTTAATTGTGCGATAAGATTCTTTTTAATTATCTCACCATCATTAACCGACTGGCCAGTAACATTTTGATAAATAGGACAAATGCCTTTATTAAATTTAACCGAATTAATTGCTTCGGCAAGTTCAATACGAGCTGGCTCCATCAGAGGTGAATGAAATGCACCACCCACTTTTAATGGAAGAGCACGCTTTGCTCCAGCTTCCTTACATTTCTCAATTGCCTTGTTGATGCCCTCAATAGATCCTGAAATAACAAGTTGGCCAGGGCTATTATAATTAGCAGGAACAACAACATCATCGATACCATTACAAATCTTTTCTACTACTTCATCATCAAGACCAAGAATAGCAGCCATTGTAGATTCTTCAATCTCACATGCTTTTTGCATTGCATCAGCACGTTTAGCTACTAGCTTAAGTCCATCTTCGAACGATAGAGTTCCATTTGCAACCAAGGCCGAAAACTCACCAAGTGAATGTCCGGCAACCATGTCAGGTTTAAAATCATCGCCAAGAACTTTGGCAAGTACTACCGAGTGAAGAAAAATAGCAGGTTGTGTTACATTTGTTTGTTTTAGGTCTTCTTCTGTACCATCAAACATCAAATCAGTAATATTAAATTTTAATATACTATTTGCTTTGTTGAATAACTCTTGGGCTTTGGTAGAATTATCGAATAGTTCTTTGCCCATACCAACATATTGTGCTCCCTGTCCGGGAAAAACATATGCGTTCATATTATATTTGTTTGATTAATAACGTTTTATTACTTTCTATTGCCAAAAAAGCGCAGCAAAAATAGGAATAAATTAATAAAGTCGAGATAAAGTGTTAATGCACCCATTATTGTTACTTTTCGAGCCACTTCGGTACCAAGTGAAACACTAGCTCCAATTCGCTTTAGTTTCTGGACATCATAGGCCGTTAAGCCTGTGAATACCAAAACTCCAATAAAGCTAATAACATAATCCATGGTGGCACTTTGTAAGAACATATTTACAATTGATGCAATAATAATTCCTACTAAACCCATCATCATAATACTGCCAAATTTTGTTAAATCAGTTTTGGTGGTATATCCCAATATGGCCATAAACCCAAACATTGCAGCAGTTATAACAAATGTACTTGCAATTGATGGTAATGTATAAACCATAAAAATAAAACTGAGACTCATTCCCATAAGAGCTGAATACAAAATAAAAATAAGTACAAGCGAGGAGGCACTAAATTTTTGAAACCCCATCGACATTAGCAATACCAAGCCAAGTGGCGCAAACATAACAATCCAACCAATTGCATTCATGCTTCCTGTTTGTTGGTCAAAAAGAATGTTCATTAATGATGGATTTGATGCAAAAAGCCATGAAACTAATGCTGTTATGGATAAGGCTAAGCTCATCCACATAAACACCCCAGACAGGAATGTTTTTGCAACAGGAATTGTTTCTTCCCTACCTGCATAATTTATTTGATTACTTGTGAAATTCATATTTTAAATTTATTAATATTTAACGATAATGTTGATTCAATATTTTACCTCCATTAAAATTATAATGCAATAATTAAATCGATTCAACAATAATTAGTATAAGTTGAAATACTTAGGTTAGGAAAGTTTAGTTGAGATTAAGCTAATAAACTCCGCACGGGTTTCAGCACGCTCAAAAGCTCCTGTAAAATCAGATGTAGTAGTAACAGAATGTTGCTTTTGAACTCCTCGCATAGCCATGCATAGATGTTTTGCTTCAATTACAACAGCAACACCCAGTGGGTTAAGAGTATCTTGAATTGCATCTTTAATTTGAGTAGTAAGTCTTTCCTGTACCTGTAGTCTTCTGGAATATGCTTCAACAACTCGGGCAATTTTACTTAAGCCTGTAATAAATCCATTTGGGATATATGCCACATGAGCTTTTCCAATAAAAGGAATCATATGATGCTCACACATCGAAAATATCTCGATATCCTTCACAACTACCATTTGTCGATAGTCTTCCTTAAACTTTGCTGACAGCAAAATTTCCTTTGGATCATGATCATATCCCTGGGTTAAAAACTGAACCGACTTAGCAACTCTATATGGTGTTTGTAACAGACCTTCCCTATTTACATCCTCTCCAAGTAAACTTAGTATTTCTTTATAGTGATATTGTAGTTTTTCAAGATTTTCAGGGTCGTACTTCTCAATCTTCTCGTAGCCCAATAGCTCTTTTGGTTTTTCCATTTCTAAAGTATTTCATTAGTGTATGTCAAAAAAAATGCCACATTTTAAATTTGGCAAAGTTTAACAACTAATTTTAACTACCATAATATTCAACATAATTATTCTCCGATTCAACAACCTTAACACAATGAAGTTCAGCTCCTATCTCAATAACTGATTTTTCAAGCTCGTTCCATATACCAACTGCCAAATTTTCCGTAGAAGCAAACTTCCCATCCATAAAATCAACTTCTAAATTAATATTTCTATGATCCAGTTTTACTATAACTTTTGATTTTATGATATTACCAAGTGTTTTTAAATTCACTAAAAATCCGGTTTCACTATCAATTTCACCCTTAACAGTTACAAATAACTCGTAATTATGGCCATGCCAATTTGGATTCGAACACTTCCCAAATACCTCCATATTTTGTTCATCGGTCAATTCATCACTAAATAACCTATGAGCAGCATTAAATCTTTCTCTTCGTGTAATATGTATCATTGAATTGGATTAGAGTTCAAAAATAGTATAATTTGTTCTAAATTTACATCCTCAATTTTCAAATATGAAATACTTACCTATCGACAATAAACTGTTCATTGATAATCGTGAGCGGTTTAAAAAAATGATGCTACCGGACTCTGTTGCAATCTTTTTCTCCAACGACCAACAACCCCGTAATGGTGATCAATATTTTCCATTCCGTCAGCAATCCGACTTTTTTTATTTAACAGGTATTGATCAAGAAAAGAGTATACTAATAATAGCTCCTGATAATAGGACCAAAAAACTACGAGAAATACTATTTATCATTAAAACAAACGAGCAGATAGCAATTTGGGAAGGTCATAAATATACAAAGGACGAAGCCAGAATCACATCAGGTATTGATAATATTTGTTGGCTGGAAGATTATACATTGTTACTAAATGAAGTATTGGCAACAACAAATAATGTATATCTCAATAGAAATGAGTACCCCAAGTTCTTCCCGGAAGTGGAAGACAGGAATCAACGTCTTGGAAATGAACTTAGAGATAGTTTCCCATTGTATAGTTATCACCGTGCAGCTCCTATTCTTGCTAATCTAAGAATGATTAAATCAAATTACGAAATTGATCTTATACAAACTGCCTGTGATATCACAAATAAAGCCTTTGTAAGAGTTTTGAAATCAATCGCACCTGGCAATACTGAATTTGAAATTGAAGCCGAAATAGATCATGAATTTAAAATCAATCGAGCCAATGGTCATGGCTATGCTCCCATAATTGCATCTGGAAAAAATTCATGCGTTCTTCATTATATTGATAATGACAGTACTTGTAAAGCTGGAGACTTACTACTATTTGATTTTGGTGCTGAATACGCCAATTATTCTGCAGATATGAGCAGAACCATACCTGTATCTGGCAAATTCAGTGATCGTCAAAAAGATTGCTATAATGCTGTACTAAGGGTACTTAAAAATGCCATAAAGCTATATGTACCGGGAAATACCATTAATATTATTAACGATGAAGTTAACATGATGATGGAAAAAGAAATGATAAACCTTGGATTATTTACACAAGCCGAAGTAGATAAGCAGGATAAGGAATCCCCATTGTACAAAAAATATTTTATGCATGGTACAGCCCACTTTTTGGGCCTTGATGTTCATGATGTAGGCGGTAAAGAAGAAACTTTTAAGCCCGGAATGATATTAACTTGCGAACCTGGAATATACATACTTGACGAAGGAATAGGGATTAGGCTGGAAAATGACATCCTAATTACAGATGACGAACCCATTAATCTTATGCATGCAATTCCAATAGAGATTGCAGATATAGAACGAATTATGAATCAATAACTAAATAAACCATAAAATGGCAACTATGGACAAAGCCTTGCAAACAATGATAGGCAATATGAAGGAGAAGACAGGAAAAACCCTTGAAGAATGGCTTGATATATTAAAAAACAAAACTTTCAATAAACATTCCCAAGCTGTTAACTTTCTAAAAAACGATTATGGTGTTACTCATGGGTTTGCCAATACAATAGTACATATATCAAAAGATGACACAACCGAAGGCGAAGATCTAATCAAGAACCAATACAATGGTAAAGATAACTTGCTGCCAATTTATGATTTTTTAAAAACGGAAATTAATAAATTTGGAAATGACATTGAGTTTGCTCCCAAAAAAGCATATGCTAGCATTAGAAGGAAAAAGCAGTTCGCAATTATCCAGCCTTCAACAAAAACCAGAGTTGACATTGGTTTAGTAATAAAAGGAAAAGAATCAACCGGTAAACTTGAAAAATCCGGTAGTTTTAATACCATGTGCTCACATAGAGTGAGAATTGAAAATATTAACGATATCTCCGAAGAAGTAATAAACTGGTTAAAAGAAGCATATCAATTAGCCAAATAAACAAAGACAAATGAAACGCACAGCCATTCTTACATTACTAATTAGCTTATCAATAGCTGTTAGTACCAATGCCCAATCCGACTCTGTTGTAAACAGAATAATTGAAATCGGAACAACGGATAATCAAACAATGGATCACCTCGATATACTTTGCAACCGATTTGGTGGTAGACCCATAGGTTCCGACGCATATGAAAATGCTGCCAATTGGGCGGCAAGTAAATTCCAAGAATGGGGTATGGAAGTCGAAATGGATGAGGTAGGAGAACTTCCGGTAGGATTTAATCGTGGACCTTGGTTTGGCCGAATGCTTAGCGATAACGGAATGCATCTTCACTTTGCAACCCCCTCATACACATCCGGAACCAAAGGAGTTCAACGTGGTCATGTTTTGCTTGAACCAACTACACAGGCTCAGTTTAACAGAATGAAAAGCCGGTTAAAGGGTGCATGGGTATTAATATCTGGCACTAACGAAGGATGGCCAATCGATTACTCAATAAAAGCTGATAGCATTCGAAACTCAATCAAACAAAAAAACGAAGAAACAGAAAAAGAAAATAATCGTATACGCAGAGAGAATTGGAAAAACAGAGGCACAGATGTTCCACAGAAAGAGTTATTGGAATTAATTGAGGAACCGGCCTTATTTTATAAGGAGATGCGTGAGGCTGGTATCCTTGGGATCATCCAGTCAAGCAAAGTACCCATTAGAGTTATGTACGATAGAAAAAACCTAATGGATATGACTTTCGAAACTCTTCCAACAGTTCCCGACATCAAACTCGACGAACACCAATACAATATCATAGCACAGATGGCCAAAGAACGTCGCTATTTTGAACTTGAGTTCGATATCCGTAACCACTTTAAAATGGGGCCAGTAGTATATCACAATGTTATTGGAATTATTCCTGGCACCGAATTTCCTGACGAATATGTAATAATGGGTGGTCACTTAGATGCTTATGATGTTGCAACAGGTGGTGTTGATGATGGATCGGGTGTTACACCAACAATGGAAGCAGCAAGGCTTATAATGGAAGCAGGTGGAAAACCCAAAAGAACAATACTGGCAATACTTTGGGCTGGTGAAGAGTTCGGATTACTCGGATCACAAAGCTGGGTTAATAGGCATAAAGATGAATTACACAAAGTTTCAAATATGGTTAACAGAGATGGTGGTCCAACAGTACCAATGAGTGTTAGTGTTAGTGATGCCATGCGCGAAGACTTTGAAATTATTTGTGAACCTATAAATTCAATTAACCCAAAATTTCCATTCAAAATTACCAAACGCGAACCTCGTGAAAAACCAAAAAAGGCCTGGGGTACCGACAGTGGACCATTTGCAGTTGAAGGCGTTCCAACGGTTGTTCCCCGAAACGGTGATCCATTGGGTTACGACTTTAACTATCGTGAAATTTGGCATACCGAAAGGGATCTATACAATAAAAGTATTAAGGAATATCAAGAGCACGCAGCTATTGTTACCGCAATAATTGTGTACGGCATTGCCAACCTCGATCACCTTCTATCAAGAGAGGGTTATTATATAGATAAAGAAGAAAAAACCAAGAAGAAGAAAAAAAAGAAATAAGATATTATGAAGACTTTACCAAAATACCCACTACTGCTTGTTGTTTCGCTTATTTTAATCTATTCAGCTGGATTCAGTCAGAATATAGTAGATAGTAACACTGTTGACATAAAGCACATCGCAAAACAAATCATTAAAAATGCAGGCACATGTGCATTAATAACCTTAGATAGTGAAGGAACTCCCAGAGCAAGGGCAATGGATCCTTTTCCTGTTGAAGATAATTTTGAAATCTGGTTTGGAACAAATCCCAACAGTCGTAAAGTTGATCAGATAAAAAATGATCCCCGTGTAACACTATACTATTTGGACAACGATGCTTCTGGTTATGTTGTTATATCGGGAATTGCAACGCTTGTAGATGACCAAAAGCAAAAAAACAAATACTGGAAAGATGAATGGAATTCGTTTTACCCCGACAAATCACATAGCTATTTACTAATTAAGGTAACTCCTCTGTGGTTGGAAGTATTAAGTCCTCCCAATAATATTTACAACGATACTCTTACTTGGGAACCTCCTGTATACCTTTTTAAATAATTTATTAGCAAGTAAGGTTTAGTTATCCTTACGCTCAATTTCCCGCAAGTTATCCATCTTTTTCTTCGACAGAAAGCTATGAATATCACCCATATGTTCCCTAACCCGGCTATTTCCAAACTCATATACTTTGCTAACCAATCCATCTAAAAAATCTCTATCATGCGATACTAGTATTAGTGTACCATCATAATCCGTCAAAGCACTTTTCAAAATATCCTTAGTCCTTAAATCCAAATGATTTGTGGGCTCATCAAGTATCAGAAGATTAACTGGTTCAAGTAGTAATTTAATCATTGCCAAACGGCTTCGCTCTCCTCCTGATAATACACTAACTTTTTTATTCCAGCTATCACCACCAAACATAAAAGCACCAAGTATATCTTTAATCTTAGTTCGAATATCACCCTTGGCTACATCATCAATGGTATTGTAAACCGTTACTTCTTCATTAAGTAACGATGCCTCGTTTTGCGCAAAATAACCAATATGGGTATTATGACCTATTTCAAGTTGTCCTGTCCAATCGGTTTCACCCATTAAACATTTTACCAGGGTTGATTTTCCTTCCCCGTTTTTCCCAACAAATGCCACACGTTCACCCCTTTGCATATTAAACGACACATCAGAAAACACAGTATTTTCTCCATACGACTTTGCAACACCTTCAAGTATCACAGGGTAAGTTCCCGACCTGGGGCTGGGTGGAAACTTCAGTCGTAAAGCAGAGGTATCCTCCTCATCAATTTCAACTAATTCAAGCTTTTCAAGCATCCTTACCCTTGACTGCACTTGGTTAGTTTTCGAATATGTCCCTCTAAACCTTTCAATAAAAAGCTGATTATCTGCAATAAACTTCTGCTGTTCATCAAATTGTTTTTGCTGTTGTTCTCTACGCTCTTTTCTAAGCTGAAGATAATTTGAATAGGTTACCTTGTAATCATATATCCTACCCATTGTAATTTCAATTGTACGAGTGGTAATATTATCCACAAAAGCACGATCATGCGAAATAACAATAACAGCTTTTGCACTTGTTATAAGGAAATTCTCGAACCACTGAATCGATTCAATATCCATATGATTTGTGGGCTCGTCCAGTAGAATCAAGTCGGGTTTTTGTAGCAGTATCTTTGCAAGTTCGATCCTCATTCGCCAACCACCGCTAAACTCACTTGTTGGCCTGCTAAAATCGCTTCGTAAAAAACCAAGACCCAACAGTATTTTCTCTATTTCAGCATCATAATTAATATCTCCCAATGAGTAGAATGATTCGCTAAGTGTTGACACTCGTTCAATCAGTTCATAGTACTCAGGCGATTCATAATCAGTGCGTGTTGATAGCTGTGAGTTTAGCTTCTCAATCTCCTGCTCCATGCTCAATACTTGTTCAAAGGCCTGTGCCGCTTCTTCAAACACAGTTCGTTTATCTACGGTAAGCAAATGCTGGGGCAGGTAACTAATCACAGCATCATTAGGTGAGGTAATTTTACCCCTTGTGGGCTGTTTTATACCAGCAATAATCTTCAGTAGCGTCGATTTCCCAGCTCCATTCTTCCCCATCAGGGCAATTCTATCTTTTTCGTTTATGGCAAAATTAATATCCTTAAAAAGGGTAGTTCCGCCAAATTCCACAGCAAGTCCATCAACTGAAATCATTATTCAAATTTAAAATTGGGCGCAAATATACCTACTTTCAATGATTATCAATTTTTGCATAATAATGGCGGCATAACGGGCTTTACGTTTGTAATTGCTTTATATAGCTTGTATTTTTTGTGTCTGTGCGTGTGCTTCCTCTGTCAGCCTCCGCCAGTCATAAAAATATCAAGCTATATTTCTGCAAGCTACCACTTCAATCCCTGCCGCAGTATCATCCTATACTAACCTCAGACTTTCAAAAACATTTTTCAACTCCCAACCTAAAAAATAAACAATCAATTATAACCCTACCTTTGCCCCATGTTAAACAGTATAAAAACACAACAGGATATATTGGATAAATTAAAGATTGAAAAACTCAATCCCATGCAAAAAGAAGCTCTTGTCTGCATACCATCCAACACCAATATAATTTTGATTTCACCAACTGGCACAGGAAAAACTCTTGCTTTTCTACTTCCATTAATTTCTAGCCTTAGCCCTAAATCCTCAGAGGTACAGGCTCTTATCATTGTTCCATCACGCGAATTAGCAATACAAATTGAGCAAGTTATTCGCGAAATGGGGTCAGGTTACAAAGCCATTGCAGTTTATGGAGGTAGGTCAGGCTCCCAAGACAAGATTGATATTGAGCATCGCCCTGCCATACTTATCGGAACACCAGGTCGCATAGCAGATCATCTAAGAAGAAAACGTTTTTCCACAGAGCATATCAATACACTTGTACTTGATGAATTCGACAAATCACTTGAAATAGGATTTGAAAAAGAAATGATTGAAATAATTGATGAAATTCCAAATGTCACAAAAAAGATACTTACATCGGCTACTCAAAGAATAGAAGTCCCGGCCTTTGTTGGTGTTAGTAACCCTACACGTATCGACTTTTCAAATGAGGAAATTACACAATTAACAGTTAAAACTGTTTCTTCTCCCTCCAAAGATAAACTCGATGCTTTGTTAGCCATATTAGTGCATACAAAAAACCAACCAGGTATTATCTTTTGTAATTATAAAGATACCATTAAATATGTGAGTGATTATTTAAGCGATAACAATATAAGTAATGGATGCTTTTATGGCGGCATGGAACAAAAAGATAGGGAAAGGGCATTGATTAAATTTAGAAATGGGACTCATCAAATTTTAATTGCAACCGATTTAGCTGCCCGAGGAATTGATGTTCCGGAAATAAAATTCATAATTCATTATCAACTACCAAATAAAAAATATGAATTTACACATAGAAATGGCAGAACTGCACGAATGCACAAAGAAGGAACAGCATATGTTATTCATTGTACAAAAGATATACTACCTGATTTTATTGAAGTAATACACACAAATAGTTTAACTCTTGCCGATCTAAAGGAATCAGATAATCAAGACTTACCAAGTTGGAAAACAATATTCATTTCTGGAGGGCGAAAAGATAAGATCTCCAAAGGTGATATTGCTGGATTATTTATAAAACAAGGCAAACTAGGTAGTGATCAAATCGGAATAATTGAACTTAAACAAGATTGTGCATTTGTTGGTGTTCATGCATCTGTGGTGGATAAACTATTGCCATTGGTTAATAATTATAAACTTAAGAGAAAAAAAATTCGAGTTACAATCATTTAATATCACAACCTAAACTCTTACATTAGTGACCTTTATCCTTGAGTTATGGCTAATTTGAAAAATAACACAGTATTTAAATATACTAGAGTTGACTATCACTAAAATCAAATACTTAACCACAGACTGAAAAGTAAAAATGATAAAAAATAAAAAAACCAAATGGATTGTTAGGGTGTTATTGCTTGTTGGAACAATAGTTTCAATGTTTTTCGTACCATGGATTTTGGTAAAAGCTTGGATTTTGCCACTACCCGACACAATTCAAAAACAAGTAGATGAAGCAATTGGGCATGGATTTGATGGTATGATAGTTTATGTAGACCAAGAAGGAAAACCACCGGCATTTTTCACAGGTGGTTGGAAAGATAGACAAAAGAAAATACCTGCCGACCCAAATTCATTGTTCAAGATTGCCAGTATTAGCAAGTTATACACTGCTGTAGCAGCAACTAAAATGGTCAAAGAAAAGCGTTTGTCTTTTGATAAAACACTCGCTGACTATTTTCCAGAACTTAGAGATAGGATTGAAAATGCTGAAGATATTTCATTGAGGATGATGATTCAACACCGTTCTGGTATTCCAAATTTCACAGATAATCCAGCGTATTGGGAAAACGAACAGGAAAATGGCAAAAATGCCTTAGATTTTGCTCTCGACCTACCAGCCAGTTTTAAACCTAATGGAGGATATGAATATTCAAACACGAATTATTTATTGCTTCGCAGGATTATGGATGATGTTTTAGGGTATAGTATCAATCAGTATATCAAAGAGAAAATATTAATTCCCCTAGAGTTAAAAAACACCTTTTTTTCAATTGCTGAAGTCGATTTAGATAATGTTATGAGTGGATATTATGTGGGCTATGAGGAAGATTTTAAAGCTCGTGAATATGGGATGTTAGCTACAGCAGAAGATGTGGGTATATTCTTGCGTGCTTTAAACGATGGTTCGGTATTTGACGAGGGAGAAAAGGAAATCTATCCGTATGAATATAATCATGGAGGTTTGGTAGTTGGTTATCAAAGCCTTGCTGAATATCACAAAGATATAGACGCGATAGTGGTTCAATTTATCAATACCACAGATTTTACTGGTTATGAATATAACTTATCGGAAATTACAATTGATCGAATTGTTAAAATCATTAGAAAGAAAAACTAGTCATAACAAAAAATATAGTGCATTTGGCAGTTTAGTTAAAATATGAAATTTTAGTAATCCTAAAATCAATCCGTCACAGTTTGAAAAGTAGCTAAGGCTAAAGCCAAACGCACCATATTCAAACCGTTTCAATAACGATTAAGATATCCAAACAATTAATATATCTTTGCCGCACATTATAATTACTAAATGACATTCAAAACACTAGGGGTAATCGACCCCATCCTTAAAGCCATTGAGGCTGAAGGCTATTCACACCCAACTCCAATACAGGAAAAATCTATCCCAATATTACTAAAGGGAAAAGATTTATTGGGTTGTGCCCAAACAGGTACCGGAAAAACAGCTGCCTTTGCAATTCCTATTCTTCAAAATATTTATAATAATCCGGTCAAAAGTAAAGGCCGTCGAAAAATAAGAGCTCTTGTAGTTACTCCAACACGTGAATTGGCAATACAAATTGCAGAAAGTTTTACAACTTATGGGAAATATACCGGTATACGGAATACGGTTATTTTTGGTGGAGTAAAACAATTGGCCCAAACCCAAAGTTTAAAGCAAGGTGTTGAGGTGCTAATTGCAACACCAGGCAGATTACTCGACCTAATAGATCAAGGTTTTATATCGTTAAAAGATGTTGAATATTCGGTTTTGGATGAAGCCGATAGGATGTTGGACATGGGGTTTATACATGATATACGTAAAATAATTGCAAAACTTCCGGTAGTACGGCAATCGTTATTCTTTTCAGCAACTATGCCACCTGATATTGTCAAACTATCAAGAAAAATTTTAGGAAATCCTGAAAAAGTAACTGTTAAACCAGAACAAACAACTGCTGAAAAAGTTGAGCAATTTTTGTACTATGTAAGTAAAAAGGACAAGCCCAAGTTATTACTACATATATTAAAAACCGATGAAGTAGGATCGGTACTTATATTTACCCGCACCAAGCATGGGGCTAATAAAATTGTAAAGATACTAGGTAAAGCCTCAATTGTTTCCGAAGCCATTCACAGTAACAAATCACAAGGTGCAAGACAACGTGCCCTGGGCAATTTTAAAAGTGGAAAAACGAAAGTATTAATTGCAACAGATATTGCAGCTCGTGGAATTGATATCGACGAGCTATCACATGTTATAAATTTCGATCTGCCAAACATTCCCGAAACATATGTTCATCGAATAGGGCGAACAGGCAGGGCAGGTGCAAGTGGCATTGCCCTTTCATTTTGTGATGGTGAAGAAAGAGCTTATCTAAAGGATATCCAGAAACTCATTGACCTAACCATAACGGTTATTGAAGATCAACCTTTTGAAGATGATGGAACGGTAATAGAAACCAAAAAACCGGCAAACCAAAATAAGTCGAAAAAATCGTTCGTTGGTAGAAGAAACTCAAATCGCAGAAATTCATCTCCATCCGAAAACAAACAAAAAGTCAAAAAATCTTTTTCTAGAAGACCTCGTTAATATTTTTCAGGATTCAATAGCATTAGCATAAATGCGTATTCTAATGCTGTTTCCTTGTATTGCTCAAATCGGCCAGATGCACCTCCGTGACCAAAATCCATATTGGTTTGAAGCAGTAACATATTTTCATCCGTTTTCATATCTCGTAATTTAGCAACCCATTTGGCTGGCTCCCAATACTGCACCTGACTATCGTGTAATCCAGTTGTAACTAGTAATGCGCAATAATCTTTTGCCTCAACCTGATCGTATGGTGAATATGATAACATATAATCGTAGTACACTTTATCGTTGGGATTTCCCCATTCGTCATACTCGCTTGTAGTTAAAGGAATGCTTTCATCCAACATTGTGGTTACGACATCAACAAATGGAACCGCAGCTATGGCTCCCTTAAATAATTCGGGATTATAATTTATAACTGCTCCTACCAACAATCCGCCAGCACTGCCTCCCATTGCAAACATCTTTTCTGAAGATGTATATTTCTCATCTATTAAATACTTTCCACAATCAATAAAATCAAAAAATGTATTTTTCTTATTGAGCATTTTTCCATCTTCATACCATTGGCGGCCCAATTCTTCTCCCCCTCTGATATGGGCAATGGCATATGCAAATCCTCTGTCAATTAAGCTCAATCGTGATGACCTAAATGTAGACTCAATACTATATCCATATGAACCATAGGCATAGAGCAATAATGGTGAATTACCATCAATCTTATATCCTTTTTTATATACTATTGAAATAGGAACTTTAATACCATCACGAGCTGTTGCATATTTTCTTTCGGTTACATAGTCATCAGGGTTATAACCACCTAATACCTCTTGTCTTTTCAACATAACCTGCTCACGATCCAACATATTATAATCATAAACGGTTCGTGGTGTTTTTAAAGAAGTATAATTATACCGTAAATCTTTGGAGTAATAATCGGGATTAGCAGATGGAGTTACATAGTAATCATCTTCATCAAAATTAAGGTAATAATCAGAGTTTTTCTTAGTGTTAAATATCCTAAATTTTGGCAGCCCATCTTTACGTTCAGTTACAACAAAAAAGTCATTAAAAACATCAACTCCTTCAAGCATAACATCATCCCTGCCCGGAATTAATTCCTTCCAGTTATCAATCTGTGTATTGGTAGTATTCGACTCCATTAATCTGAAATTCGAAGCTTTGTAGTTTGTAATAACTAAAAACCTATCATCTTGATGTCTGATGCTATATTCAACCTTGGGCATTCTCTTTTGAAAAATTTCAAAACTACCATCAGGATTATTTGCATCCAATATACGGCATTCACTTGAGAGTGTGCTTTCGGAACTAATTACCAGGTAACTATCCGACTTTGTTTTATACACATAAACAGAAAAAGTGGGATCAGCTTCTTCATAAATCAACACATCATTTTCAACAGCAGTACCTACTTCATGTTTATAAATTCTGTACGACCTTAAAGTCTCATCTTTAACCTGATAATAAACAGTTTTATTATCATTTGCCCATACCATATTTCCGGTAGTGTTGGATATAACCTCATCGTAACTACTACC
>JAERTF010000021.1 GCA_016845105.1 Bacteroidota bacterium
TAAAATTGCTCATAGCTAATGTTTACAACATTGCTATGACGGTATATGTATATTTATTTCGCTGCACTCATAAATATCATATCCGCCGCCTTTTTAATATCTTCGTTTTACACATGGAACTACGTTTAGCTCCTCATTGTAAAACATACAATTTTACTCAGGAATTTGTGAAAATTCTCAATGAATAGTATTTTTGCTTTTGTGAAAATCACTCAGAAGAAATTATATTAAAACAGAAAACTTTGATTGAAGATATACAGAATAAATATATAATGTATGAATTTAAATAACCTCTTTCATAATTTTCCAATAGGAATAGTTTACCAGAATGCAAATGGTGAAATAATAAATGCTAACAAAGCAGCAGAAGAAATATTAGGATTATCATTTGACCAGATGCAAGGTAAAAAGTCAGTCGATCCCAGTTGGAAATCTATAAAAGAAGATGGTACTGATTTTCCTGGCGAAGAACATCCTGCAATGGTATCACTGCGAACTGGAAAAATAATTAAGGATGTAGTAATGGGTGTTTACCATGCTGCAAATGATGATGTTGTTTGGATTAATATACATGCTGTTCCGGAGTTTAAACCTGGTGGTAAAAAACCATTCCAGGTTTTTACAACATTTACAGATATTACCCAAAGTATCAAAAACAGAAAGCAACTTATTGAAAGCCAAAAAAGATACAAAGCACTTTTTGAGAATTCCGGATCAGCAATAAACGTGTTGGATAAGGAAGGACGTTTTCTGCATGTTAATAAGCTGTCAGCAACAAATATGGGAGGTGTGCCTTCTGATTTTGTTGGAAAAAATATGCTAGAAGTATTAGATGAGAAAACTGCAAAAGAATTTATTGGAAGAAACAAACGATTAATAGAATCAGGTGAAGGAGAAACCTATGAAAGAAACTACAGTTTGCCGAGTGGAGATAAAATATTTCTTGTTACAGATGTAATTCTAAAGGACACTGAGGGTATAGGGTTTACTCTACAAAGTTCGTCAATTGACATTACAGAACTTCGAAATCTCCAACATCAGTTTAAAAATGTATTGGATAATGCCTCTGAAATAATTTTTGCTGTTGACAAGAACTATAAATTGATATTGGCCAACAAAGCATTCACAACTGCAACTATTCGAGCCGGAGGCCATGAAATAAAAATAGGTGAACCTATTATCTCAAATGATTATCCTTCTGGTGAAATCATTGAAAAGTGGAAAGCAAACTGTGAGAAAGTTTTTAATGGAGAATTCCTTGAATTTGAATCATCAATTGATTGGGATGATGGTACACATCATTTTATTAATTACTTAAGCCCATTAAAAGACAATATGGGAAAAATTACTGGTGCTGTTATTAATTCTAGTGACATAACAAAAAGAAACAAAATTTTTAAAGAATTACAAAAAAAGGAACAGGAATTAGATTCTATAATCAGTAGATCAAATGCAGGTACCTGGATATGGAATATTCAAAGCGGAGAAACCATTTTTAATGAAAGATGGGCAAATATTGTAGGCTATACTCTTAATGAACTTAGTCCGGTAAGTATAGATACATGGATGAACTTAGTGCACCCCGATGACTTAAAAAAATCAAGTAAGTTACTCGAAAGCCATTTCAATGGAGAAACACCCTATTATGAGTGCGATGCAAGAATGAAACATAAAAATGGTCACTGGGTATGGATAAAGGATAGAGGAAGTGTTGAATCTTATGATGCCGAAGGTAAACCTGTAAAAATGTCAGGTATACATCTTGATATAACAGACATGAAGAAAGCAGAAATTGCCAAATTGGAATCAGCACGAAAACTTGAAAGTTTCATAGGTAATTTACCAGGTATCGCTTTCAGATGCAAGAATGATGAACATTGGACCATGGAATTTATGAGCCAGCAAACAAAAAAGATTATCGGTTATGCACCTAGTGAATTAATTGACAACAATAAAAAGCACTTTTCAGATATAATACACACTGAGGATCAAACCTATATTAAAAAAGAAATTGAAACTGCACTCATTAAAAATGAACCCTATGAATTCGAATATCGAATAGTTAGAAAAGATGGTAAAATCATATGGGTATCAGAAAGGGGAAGTAGTAATAATCAAGGGTCAAATTATGAATACATAGAAGGAATTATTATAGATGTTTCATCGAGGAAGAATTTTGAAAGAAATTTAATTCAAAGCGAAGCTAGATTCCGAAATTTATTTGAAAATCATGATGCTGTTAAGTTATTGATTAATCCTGACGATGGCAATATAGTAGATGCGAATAAAAAAGCATCCGAATTTTATGGATGGACTATTCCTGAACTCAAGAAAATGAATATTAGCGATATAAATATTTTATCAGAAAGTGTCATAAGTAATAAAATTTATGAGGTAAATAAAAAAGGAAAAAAGCATTTTGAATTCAAGCATCGACTAAAGAATGGTAATGTTAGAGACGTTGATGTATATTCCACTAAAATAAATGAAGGTGATGATGAATTTCTTTATTCAATAATATTTGATATTACCGAAAAAAAATACATACAGGCTCGTTTAACTCTGCTAAGTGAAGTCATAGAGCAGAGTCCGATAGCTGTTTTTATAACTGATTCAGAAGGCATAATTTCTTATGTCAATAAAACCTTTACAACTTATACTGGGTATGAAGAATCTGAAGTTATTGGCAAAGACCCGAGCTTATTTAATTCCGGCAGGCAAGATCAGACTTTCTACGAAAATCTATGGAGCACTATAAAGAATGGGAAAATATTTACTGCGACCTTATACAACAAAAAGAAAACTGGTGAAACTTTTCCTATTCGTGAGATAATATCTCCTATTCAAAACCATGAAGGAGTAATCACAAACTTTGTAGCACTTCAGCAAGATTTAAGTGAATTGATACTTGCCAAAGAAAAAGCAGAAGAGAGCAATAAGAGATATGAGATGGTTTTACAAGGTGCGGCAGGTGGAATATACGATTGGGACATTGTAAACAAAAAAGTTCACTTTAATGAAGGTTGGAAGGCTATGAGAGGGTACTCTGGTGATGAATTCATTGAAAATGAAGAAGAATGGAGTAATGGAATACATCATGAAGATAAGGAAAAACTATTTAATGCACTTCAAGAACACTTTGAGAAAAAAACAGAAATATTTGAATTTGAATACAGAGTAAAACATCAAAGTGGCCATTACATTTGGGTTTATGATAGAGGAAAAGCCTTTTTCAATGATAAAGGTGAAGCGGTAAGAATGGCAGGGTCTGAAATTGAAATTACAGAGAGAAAGAAAACTGAAAACGAACTCATTCTTTCTAAAGTAAAACTCGAAAAAAATGCATTAGAACTATTAAAAGCACAAGAAATTACAAAAATAGGCAGTTGGTATTTAGATATTAAAACCAATTTAGTTACGTGGACAGAAGAGTTGTATAAAATGTATGGATTTGACCCTACAAAGCCTGTGCCCCCGTATACAGAACACATGAAACTGTTTACACCTGAAAGTTGGCAAGTTTTATCAACTTCTCTCGCAAAAACAAGAGAAACTGGAATACCTTATGAGCTTGAGCTTAGGACTGTACGAAAAGATAATAGCAACGGGTGGATGTGGGTCCGTGGTGAAGTAGTAAAAGACGAAAATGATAAAACTATTGGGCTCTGGGGTGCAGCACAGGATATTACAAATAGTAAGCAAATAGAAGAAGAATTAAGCGATGCCAAAGAAAAGGCAGAAGAAAGCAACCGTTTAAAATCTGCCTTTCTGGCAACAATGAACCATGAACTACGTACACCATTAAACCATATTTTAGGCCTTAGTGATATGATACCTGATATGACTAGCGATGAGAGTATTAAAGAGTTTTCAAAATTGATTAATGAGAGTGGTTCTCATCTATTGGCAATAATCGAGGATATTTTTGATCTTGCAATGATTGATAAATCAGAAGTTCTGATTCGTAGAGAGGAGTTTTATATTCGTGATATTTATATTACCCTTATGAACGAAATAAAAGATTTATTAAATCAATCTAATAAAATTGAAGTTGTCAAACTGGAATTTAATATTGATAGTAAAATAGTATCAACTAAAGTAAAAACAGATAAGAGTAAAATATTAATTGTTGTTTCAAATCTGTTGAGAAATGCCATTAAGTTTACACACAAAGGGTTTATCAAACTATCTTTTCACATAGTTGAACAAAATAATATTCAAATCATTGTAGCTGATTCAGGAATAGGCATCCCTAAGGAAAAACAATCAGTAATATTTGATGTTTTCAGACAGGTTGATGACTCACATACAAGAGAATATGAAGGAATTGGAATCGGTTTAGCAATTTCGCAGAGGATTGCAGCAATAATGGGTGGATCAATTGAGGTGGAATCCGAAATTGGAGTTGGATCTATTTTCAAGTTTACTATTCCTATTGAAATCCAAAGTGAGAAAGACATTTTAATTAAGCAATTTAATGAACAGCAAGAAACCACCGACAATCAGGTATTTAGAAAAAATAAATTTCTTATTGTTGAAGACGATAATACCAGCATGCTCATGATAGAAAGTTTTTTAAAAGTAACCCAGTGTGATCTGCTGTTTGCGAGTAATGGTCAAGAATGTTGTGATATTTATAAGCAACATCCTGATATTGATTTAATATTGATGGATATCAAGATGCCTATTATGGATGGTTTAGAAGCTACATCTAAAATCAGGAATGAAAATCCCGATATACCTATAATAGCTATGACGGCATATTCATTACTAAAGGATAAAGATAAAGCATTGACTGCAGGCTGTAATGACATTATTACAAAGCCAATAAACAAATCCCTTTTAATAAAGAAACTGAAATCATTTTTGAAGTAATACTAAGTACGTTTTACAACAAAAAATATAATTCATGCCGCAGTTAAGTCATTCAAAGAAAATGATTTATAAATTTGATAATATAGAAATAAAAGATAGTTTATTGAAAATAACGCGGCACGCATCATATTCAAACCGTTGTAGCCAATAGGGTACGTTCAAGATACATCGTTTACAAAGTTCAAGAAACATCGTTTACACTTTTTATGTAGAAATCTGAAACAAAAATTCAGATTATCATGCCTTGGAAAGACACAACGATCATGGAACAGAAAATTGAATTTATTTGTGA
>JAERTF010000022.1 GCA_016845105.1 Bacteroidota bacterium
GCTTGGTAGTATTTAAGTTAATATCTGTATAATACAAATCCAGCTCACACTTGTATTCGTTTCGAGAAACACTTTAAGAATCATTACATAACGCAACTCTATAATCTAGAATCCATTTTTAGATATCGCATTGAAATAGTAAAATATTGATCAAATGAAAAGCAAATAATACCTTTGAATTACAATGGCTAAGTGTATTCTTAAATATTTTACAGACACCAAGGGATAAATAAATCATTTTCGTTGGTTGACATTCCTATTCCCGACAAAACTTCTTAAAATACCTTCCTGAACCATCCTTAATCTCTATAAAATACATACCATCAGTTAAACTATCATCAAGCACGAACATATGTTTATTTATACCCAATTGTGATTTGCCAATAAAAAGATTCTGAGCAAGTTTCCCCTCAATAGTATATAGCTTTATGCTCATACTACCAGATACTAAATTTGAAAACTTAATATTAATACTATTTCTTGCTGGGTTAGGATATAACTCAATATCCGAAATCATTTTACTATAATCATGCACACCATCAATTAGTGAAAAGTCAAAGTAATTTATATTAAATCCATCTGATTGCGCTTTGACTTTCATAACATATTCGCCTTCTTCCAAAAGAAGATTAGCCGTGAAATTTTGCCATGATTGCCAGCCATTTGTTGAGTTAAACTGCACAATAGTTTGATTTGCATCATTAAAAGTAAGTTGTAGACTTCCTCCTACAAATCCTGAAATTCTTGAATTAATTTCATATTGGCCAGCTTGTGTAACTGTAATATTATATTTCATCCAGTCACCTGATTCAATAAATCCAACATTAGTACCACCACCAATATCTGAACATGGTTCCGTCTGTACTCCATACATATCAAAATAATTCTCAGCTTGAACTACACCGGGAATATTTGTTGTACCTCCAACGCTTGTTGTAGCGTTAAATACAAAATAATCATTAAAATTTATAAGTGGTAAACCTGATGATAAAATTCCATCTCCAATATATGAAATACTTATGTTTTGATCAGGTTGTTGAATGCTGTTATCCAACTCAATAATAATTACACTGGGATCACCCTCTGAAATTGTAAGACCTACAATATTGTTAGAAACTAAATTGCCATTAATTTTTAGAATAAAATCTTCAGGATTATCATCGATAACATTTACAATATCTGATAAAGCTAAAAATATATTCTCACCGGTGTCATCAGAAACAGCAGAGTAGGGGAGTAAACTGGTGCTTGTAAGTTGAATTGGAAACTCATCTAGTCCATGTTTATATTCGTACAACGGCGAATAATCAGAATCACCATAGTTTATGGGTATCTGACTCATATCTTTTGGCCAAGAGTGACTTAACTTTCCAGATGGATTATAATCACCAAAAAGGATTTCTGCAACTCCTGATCCTTCGGTACCAGGGAGCCATGCTGCAATAAAAGCATCAGTATAAGGCAGTGCTTCACCAATGATCATAGGTCTCCCTGAAATTAAAACAGCAATAACGGGTATTCCTTTATTCTTGATGGATTTAATCATATTTATATCACTCTGCTCAATATTGAGTGATGTCTTATCACCCGCTCCTTCAGCATACGGGTCTTCACCAATTACCACAACTGCCACATCAACAGAACCTGCATAGTTGCCTAACTCTGAATAAACTACTTCACTAGACTGCACCGCATCTTGTATACCTTTAAGTATATTTGTGCCGATTGTTATATTTCCATTTGATCCTTGCCATGATATGCTCCACCCTCCACATTGAGCTCCAAGATCATTTGCCAGCCTTCCGGCAACAAGTATTTTCTTGTCATCTTTATGTAGAGGTAATACATCATTCTTAGCGTCCAACAGAACTATAGATTCTCTAACAGCCTGTCTTGCTACATCACGATGACTTTCGGATCCAACGGATGGTATTAGCGTCTGATCTGCCAGTGGTTCATCAAAAAGATTTAACAAAAACTTTTGTTTTAATATCCTTCTTACAGCATCATCAATCCTATCCATACTTACCTCATTGTCAACAACTAGACTCTTTAATACACTTATGAAATAAATATATCTATCCGGAACCATCACCATATCAATCCCGGCATTTATCGACCTTTTTACTGCTTCACGATAATCCTCAGAAACCTGATCAACACCCTTCCAGTCCGATACAATAAACCCTTCAAATCCCAATTCAGTTTTAAGTACATCAGTCAATAAATAATTATGTCCATGTAATTTCTGGCCATTCCAACTATTGAATGATGCCATAATAGACCCAACGTTAGACTCAATTGCGTCTATATAACCGGCCATATGTAGGTTCCTGAGTAGTTCTTCTGAAATTTGGGTATTACCCTGATCAACACCATTTGTTGTTCCACCATCTCCAACAAAGTGTTTCACACAAGCTAGGATAGTTTCTTTAGTACTCAAATCGGTACTTTGTAATCCAATAACAGATGCAGACGACATTATTTTTTGAATTTCAGATGTTTCACCAAAACCTTCATAAGTTCTGCCCCATCTTTCATTTTGAGGCACAGTTATGCAAGGACTAAAAGTCCAATCAATTCCAGTAGCAGCAACCTCCTTGGCTGTTATTTGATTTACTGTTGTAACTAAATCTGTATTCCAAGTGCAACCCAGTCCAATATTATGAGGGAAAATTACAGCCCCATAAACGTTATTATGACCATGTACAGCATCTACTCCATATATTAAAGGAATTCCTAATCTACTTTGTAAGGCAACCTGTTGATATTGATCGTACATATTAGCCCAACCTTGTGGTGTATTATTTGATGGTGCTGATCCTCCACCACTGAGTAGTGATCCCAGACTATAATATGAAATATCATTAATTGACTCAAGCGAACCTCTTTCGGCTTGGGCCATCTGCCCAATTTTTTCATCCAATGTCATTAAATTAAGAACACTATCAACTTTTTGATCCAAATCAGGGTTTTGGCAGGAAGAACTATACGTTATGCCAACAAAAATAACAACGGTAATAAAATACTTCATTTTTTGTGTTTTAATATCGCAAAAATACTCAATTGATTGTAGTACAAATAATTTAGCATACCCGATTAATACATCATAAATACATCAAAAATGTAAAATTAGGAGGTGGGGAGAAAATAATATTCAAAGGTTTTAACTAATTTCGCAAACAAAAGTTAAGAAACATGGTATTTGTGAAGAATATTTTTTTAGTTTTAAATATCCTCTTATTAAACATTGCATTGATAGCAAACACGAGCTACAGAGGTACACCATTTGTTAAAAATTATAAGCGAATAGATTACCAAGCTGGAAGCCAAACATGGGAAATTCAGCAAGGTAGTAATGGGATAATGTACTTTGCAAATAATAACGGGCTATTGGAATTTGATGGAATTGAGTGGAATGTTTATAAACTACCTAACAAAAGTATTTTAAGGTCAATTAAAAGCGGAGAAGATGGAATTATTTATGCCGGAGGCTTTAACGAATTAGGGTATTTTGAAGTTGGTGAGATGGGCAAAGCCGTTTATACATCGATTTTAGATTTGATACCAAAAGAATTTCGAGACTTTGGTGATGTATGGAAAATATACCAGCACCCTGATGGAATAATATTTCAAACTTATTACCAGATTATGTTTTATAAAGATGATACTGTTAATATTATCGAAGCTCCATCAATTTTCCATTTTTCCTACAATGTAAATAATGAATACTATGTAAACGATATGGAAAAGGGGCTATTGCGTTATGCCATGGGCGACTTATTTCCTCTAAATGGAATGGAAGCTCTTAAAGGTGAAGAAATTTGGGGAATATTGCCATATGATAACAAGCTCTTGATATCAACCTCATCCAATGGTACATATTTTTATAATGGTAATTCACTCAAACCAATCACCAATAAATCAACTCCATTTCTTAAAAAGAATCAGATATATTGCTCTGTTTTAATAAATGATGATATTGCTTTCGGTACAATTCAAGATGGAATATTAATTTGTGATAAAGATGGAAATTCAATATACCAATTAAACAAGGGTGACGGATTACAAAACAATACTATACTTTGTATGAAGTTAGATTTCTTGGGAAACTTATGGTTAGGAACTGACCATGGAATTGATTATATTGAAATAAACTCACCATTATCGCAAATAACTGACAATTACGGTTTAAGTGCAGGATATGCCGCACATATTCTGGATGACAGATTATATTTAGGCACAAATCAAGGCTTGTTTACACAAGGAAAATTCGATCATGGTTCTGATGAAAGAAGTCCTATGAAAATGAACTTAATAGAGGAAACCAAAGGGCAAGTGTGGTCATTAAGAGAAATTGATGGTCAATTATTTTGTGGACATAATAATGGATCTTTTATAATTAATGATACAAGTGCTTTGAAAATTTCAGACATTCAGGGAGCATGGATGTTCTCACAGGTGCCTGACAACGCAGATAAGATAATTGGAGGTACATACACCGGCCTAAGCCTATTTAAAAAGGTTGATGGTATCTGGAAGTTTATAAAACAATTATCAGGATTTTCTGAATCGGCAAGAGCAATTGAGTTTGATAATGATGGTTCTTTATGGATGGCTCATGGTTATAAAGGTGTATTTCATATATTTTTCAATAGTGATTATGATAGCATTGTTAATGTTAATTTCTACAATGCTCAAAATAGCAACCTTCCATTACAGGTTACAGGTATAGTTAAGATTGGAGATAAGATACTATTTCCCAGTTCGGATGGTATATTGGAGTACTCAGTAGACCTGGATAACTTTTTGAATAACAATAAGTACAATCGTATATTTGAAGACAAACCACCTCAAACAATAAAAAAGGACAAAAGTGATAATTTATGGTATTTCAGCGGTAATAATGTTGGTGTTCTTAGGCAGGGTGAAGATGGTAATTATATGGATGTAACACTACCTTTCAAAGAAATTGCAGGAAAATTCATATATAGTTTTGAAATGGTTTATCCATATAATAATGATAATGTGTTTTTTGGAGTTGAGGACGGATTTATACATTATAATCCATCCATTTCAAAAGTGTATGATTATAGTTTCTCATGTTATTTGAAATCAATGCATACATTTAATCCTGATTCGGTCTACATCATACCCATTGAATCGGATGAAAAAGATATAGTGCTTGATTACAAAAATAATAGTCTTGAATTTAGTTTTTCGGCCAATGATTATGAGAATCCTGATAATATTTTGTTCTCAACGATACTTGAGGGTAACGATAAAGAATGGTCATCCTGGCAAAAGCGAAATACACGCACATACACAAATCTTTATGAAGGAAAGTACACGTTTAATGTAAGAGCAAAAAATACTTATGGTACGATTACCTCTGAACAAAGCTTTTCTTTTAGTATAAAACCTCCATTCCTAAGATCTTTTTATGCCTACATAATTTACACTTTTATTTTCTTCATAATAATCCTACTTATTAGACTTTTCATAAAAAGACGTTTTATAAAAGCGAAACGTAAAAGTGAGAAGGTTCAGCAAGAGCTTTATCGAAGAAAGGAAGCACAGCTTAAACAAGAGGGACTTGAAGCAGAAAAAGAAATCATTCGTATGCGCAACGATAAACTGAGGGAGGGTATCAAACAAAAAGATAAAGAGCTCGCAAATTCCACCATGGAAATGCTTCATAAGAATGAAATGCTCATAACCTTACGTGACGAACTAAAACGATTATCCAAACTCAGAGGTGATAATCAGCAATATGATGTTACCAGATTGGTCCGTTCGATTAATAAAGAAATCGATAACGAGAAGCAATGGCAAGTATTTGAAACTCATTTTGAAAGCGTTCACGAGGAATTTCTGCAACGAATAAAAATAAAGTATCCTAAATTAACACCCCGTGAGCTTAAATTATGCGCATACTTAAGGATGAATATTTCAAGTAAAGAAATATCTGTGCTTATGAATATTTCAACACGTGGCGTCGAGATTAGCAGATATAGATTGAGAAAAAAACTTGGTCTTTCTCGAGATATCAATCTAACTGATTTTATTTTATCATTTTAATTTTTTAGCTAAATGTCATTAAACACATTGTTGATGTATATCTGTGTGTGATTTATGTTTTGCTTGAAAATACTGATATACAGTTCTGTATATCCTGTATTGTTGTATAAATGTTGTGGTAATATATAGCAATGATGTAATATTGATGAGGTTAATTACTTGCCATACGGTACATTATGCTAGATATTTGCAATCGATTGAAATTTTTTCATTTTTTAATATTATTCCGAATGATACAACTGAAAACACAATATTTCGCATAATTAATAATTAATCAAATTCACTATGAAAAAAATCTATTATGTTTTAACCATGCTTTTTTTCTTTTTGGCAATGCAGATAATTGCACAAGAAAAAACAATAACTGGTATTGTTACGTCAGCAGATGATGGTTTATCCATGCCTGGCGTTACTGTTTTGATAAAAGGAACAGTAACTGGAACAATAACCGGTATTGATGGCGATTATACATTAACAAATGTTCCAGATGGTGCTGTTATTGTATTTTCCTATATCGGAATGAAACCGGTCGAAATTAACTATGAAGGACAAAAAATTGTTGATGTAGTGCTTGAGTCAGATATATCGCAACTAAATGAAGTTGTTGTTATTGGTTATGGTACTGTAAAAAAGAAAGATGTAACTGGCGCTGTTTCTATTGTTGATTCTAAAACAATCAAACAATTAAATCCTGTTAAAGTTGAACAGGCATTACAAGGAACAATGACAGGTGTTAACGTAACCGAACAATCTGGGGCGCCTGGAGCTGGATTGGATGTACGAATACGTGGTATATCTACTAATGGTGATGCTGCTCCAGTTGCTATAATAGATGGTTATGAAGGAGATTTAGGAACACTTAATCCGGCAGATATTGAAACTATTACTGTACTAAAAGATGCGCAGGCTGCTATATACGGAACAATTGGTGCCAATGGTATTATTCTTATTACCACAAAATCTGGTAAAAGAAATACACCTACAACAGTTAAGTTTAATAGTACAACTGGAATTCAGCAAACCACACGTAAACTCCCAGTATTAAATGCAACCGAATACGCTGTATTATTAAATGAAAGTTATGCAAGTGCAGGTAAACCTCTTCCATTCCCCGACGTTTCAGGAATGGGAAAAGGAACTAACTGGCAAGATCAACTATTTTCAACAGCACCTGTTTTTGATAACAACATAAATATTTCCGGGGGCTCAGAAAAAATGACATATTCACTAAGTGCATCTGACTTCAGACAAAATGGTATTGTAGGCGGAGATAAAGCAGCATATGAAAGAACTACAGCAAGATTAAGCATGGGAGCAGACTTTACTGAATGGCTTAAATTTAATTCAGCAATTACTTATACGCATATCGACCGAACTTCTTTCAACGATTTTGGTCTTGGATCTGTACTGTTTAATGCTGTTAATATGCCTTCTACAGTTCCTGTTTATAATCCCGATGGTAGTTATTATATTGCTCCATCTAATGTTGGTATTGAGATAATTAACCCATTACAACAAATTGCAAATACTTTTAACTCTTATTACCTTAATAAATTCAATGGTAATGCAGGGCTTGAAGCCAAATTTGCAAAGCATTTTACAGCAACAGCAAGGATAGGATTTAATACTTCATATGCAAATGGTAAATCATTCACAAAAGTAGTTGATTACGGAGAAGACAAAGTCTTTAATGTTCCAAGGAGTAGTGTTTATCAAAACAGGGATAATTACAATGACTACACATTTGATGCATTTATTAATTATGACAATACATTTGCTGAACAACATCATATATCAGCCACAATTGGTACAACGGTGTACAAAACTTGGGGTAATGGTTTAAACGCTACAGGTTATGATGTTCCTAATAACTCTTGGGAATTTGCAGATATCAGTCTTACCACTGGGTACATAGATGCAAGGTCATCAGGATCATACACCTATGATCAGCGACGTTTGTCCTATTTTGCAAGAGCACAATATGATTATAAAGGTAGGTACTTAGTATCAGCAATGTTTAGAAGGGATGCCTCAACAAAATTTGGCCCTGATAATGCTGTTGCATATTTCCCATCTGCAACACTTGGTTGGATTGTTTCGGATGAAAGTTTTTTAAAGGATGTTGACCAAATTGATTTCCTAAAATTAAGGGCAAGTTATGGTATATTAGGCTCTGATAAAATCGACTCTTATAAATATATTTCATTACTTAATGGAGAAGGAGTTTATGTATTAAACGGACAGCTTGTATACGGAACTGCGATTGGTACATTACCAAACCCAAGTATAAAGTGGGAACAATCGGAACAAATTGACGTTGGTTTTGACCTTACATTCTTAAATGATAGAATGGATTTTACTACTGACTATTTTGTAAAAACAACTAAAGACTTGTTAATTCCTAATATTCCTGTATCAGGTATCTTAGGAACATATGCTCCTGGAGCAAGTAGTCCAACTGTTAATGCAGGAACAGTTCGAAACAGTGGACTTGAGCTAGCCCTTGGCTTTCGTGGGCCAGCTGTTGAAGATTTCAGCTATCGGATTAATTATAATCTTACTATTCTTAAAAATGAAGTTCTCAAAGTTGATAATGGTACAGGGTTCTATCCGGGCGGAAGCTTTGGAGTTAGTCAACCATTTCCAGCCCGTATGGAAGAAGGACAGCCGATGGGATATTTTTATGGATATAAAACAAATGGGTTATTTCAAACACAAGAAGAAGTTGATGCTCATCCATCACAATTAGCTTTGGGTTCAGTTGCTTCACCGGGTGATATAAGATTTGTAGATACTAATGGCGACGGGGAAATTAATTCAGATGACAAAACCTATATTGGTGATCCAATACCAGACTTTGTTATGGGATTAAACATATCAGTTAGGTATAAATCATTTGATGTTGTTGCATATGCATTTGCAAGCATTGGAAATGAAATTGTTAGAAACTATGAAAGAGCACAGCCAGATGTTAACAGATTAAGTACTTCACTTGATAGGTGGACAGGGCCTGGTACCAGCAATACAGTTCCACGAGTTATATACGGAGCAACTGCAAATACTATATTTTCGGATTATTATGTTGAAGATGGCTCTTATTTGAGACTTCAAAGACTTTCATTGGGCTATAAAATACCCCAAGATATAACACAAAGAATAAAAATTGATGAGGTTAAATTCTTTGTTGCTGTAAATAATCTTGTTACGCTAACAAAATATATGGGCTTCGATCCAGGTGCTTCAACTGGTCAACCAATAGGCGGAGGGTTTGACTCTGGTTTCTATCCTGCTGCAAGAACATATTGGTTTGGATTTAGCATTAACCTTTAAAAATTGAAAGATGAAAAGATTTATAATTAATAAAACAATACTTACAACTGCATTTCTAACTCTATTTTTAAGTTATTCATGTAGTGATAAATTTGTTGAAGTAGCACCAGAGTACTCGATTGACTCAGAAAACTATTTCAACTCAGAGTCTGATTATTATATGGCGCTTGTGGCTTCATACGATTTACTACAATCAACATATGCCAATGCTATTCTAGGAGAAATAGCTTCTAACAATACACTGTGCGGTGGAGAAAGCCCAACTGATGTAATTGGTTGGCAACAGGTTGATCAGATGATACAAACCCCAACAAACAGTAACCTTAGTGATATTTGGGATTGGATGTTTGCAGGTGTTCAGAGAACCAATTACTTCATGGAATTTAAGGATAAAACGGACTTTGAAGGTAAAGATATAATGATTGGGGAGGTTCGCTTTCTAAGAGCATATTTTCATTTCGAACTTGTTAAATGGTTTGGTGGAATACCCATGAAAGTGGATAAACGATTCTCTCTTGGAGATGAAACAACAATTCCACGATCATCAATTAGTGAAGTATATGCACAAATTGAGGCTGATTTGATATATGCTGAAAGCGTACTACCTGTGGTTCAGTCACAAACAGGAAGAGCTACCAAAGGAGCGGCCCAAGCACTTCTTGGAAAAGCATATCTATTTCAAGATAAGTTTGCTGAAGCTGCAGAGGTGCTGGAAAAAGTTATCACCCAAGGACCTTATACTTTAGTTTCCGATTACAATTCTATATTTGAAATGGAGGGTGAAAACGGACCTGAATCTGTTTTTGAAGTTCAGTATACCGATGCAGAAGGTGCAAGTTTTAACTGTTTACAATGTGTTGAAGGAAATGTTGCAGTAGGTTTTAGTGGTGTAAGAAGCTACGACGGACCTCTGTTTACATCTGGTTTTAGTTTTAATGTACCTGTGCAGGAAGCTGTTGATGCATTTGAGAATGGCGATAACAGAAAAGCAGTAACAATATTGGATATTGTAACTTGGGCTGATTCAACAGGTGCCACATATACAACGGGTAATCAGAATACAGGATACTTTAACAGAAAATACCTTCCTCGAAAGCGAAGCGAAAATGCCCAGCCAGATTTAAATTTGACGAACCCCAATAATTATAGATCAATAAGATACTCTGATGTACTATTAATGGCTGCTGAAGCAAATAATCGTGGAGGAATATCTGATGCCAAAGCACAAGAATACTTAAATATGGTGCGTAGCCGAGCATTTGGTAATGATGATCATAATATCACATACTCAGGTGCAGCATTAACAGATGCAATTTATCACGAACGTCGAGTCGAACTTATGGGCGAGGGTCATCATTTCTTTGATCTTGTAAGAACAGGTAGAGCTGCTAGCAATATTGAAGGATTTACAGCTGGTAAAAATGAGTTATTCCCAATCCCAATTGAAGAGATTGAGTTCTCAGCAGGTAACTGGGCACAAAACCCAAATTATTAATCCAAAATATAAAAGATGAATCTAATGAAAAATATAGCATTATTAATGATCCTCCTTGTATTTGCATCTTCATGTAAAAAGGAGATAGATAATCTTAGTGAACTGGATAAAGTTACTGCTCCAACCAATGTAACAGCAGTTTTCGATATCACTCAAGATAATAGTGGACTGGTTACTATTGTTCCAGCAGCAGAGGGAGTTACTTCTTACAGTATCACTTTTGGTGATGTTGCTGATGAAGTTCCAGAAGTATACTCTGTACATGAAAAAATAACTCACACTTACACAGAAGGCGTATATTCTGTTGGCATTACTGCCATAGGTTTATCAGGTCTTACTGCAACAATCAATAAGGAACTAAACGTAACATTTAAGGCTCCTGAAGATTTGGATGTGACCATTGAAATAGATGATACAAACCCTGCATTGGTATTTGTTTCAGCAACTGCAAAGTATGCAACTGTAATGGATATTTATTTTGGTGATGTGCCAGATGAAGAACCTGTGCAAGCTCTACCAGAAGAAGTTGTTAGTCATTTGTATGATGAACCAGGTGATTTTATCATAAAAGTAGTAGCAAAAAGTGGTGGTGCTGAAACAACTGAATTTACTGATACGGTTACAATTGTTGGCGCTACTGACCCAATAACATTTCCCGTAACGTTTGAATCTATTACAGTAAATTATGCATTTAATGATTTTGGAAATGTTGTTACTACTGTAGTTGACAATCCTGACCCTTCTGGAATTAATACAAGCAGCAAGGTTGCTAAATCTATAAAGCCAGATGGTGCAGAAACATGGGGCGGATCATTCTTTACAATGGAAAGCCCAATTGACTTTTTAGCAAGTCAAAAGCTGAAACTAAAAGTATGGTCTCCAAAATCAAATGCAGTTGTAAAACTAAAGGTTGAAAACAAAGACAATACAGATTTAAATTACGAAGTTGATATGACCACAACAGTTTCGAATCAATGGGAAGAAATAACTTATGATTTCACAGGAATTGATTTAAGTTATGAATATCAAAACATTGTTGTTTTCTTCGATTTTGGAAATGTTGGCGATAATTCAGAGTATTATTTTGACGATGTAGATCTAGTAAATACCACTCCTGGAACTGGAATAACTGGAACTTGGAAAATGGAGCCAGTAGCTGGTTCACTTGGCGTAGGACCCGAGCAGGGCGATATATCATGGTGGGCCATTGACGATGCTGGAATTGTTGAAAGAGCATGCTTTTTTGATGATACATATGTTTTTAATGCCGATGGAACATTTAATAACGTGCTTGATGGTGAAACTTGGGTAGAAGATTGGCAGGGAGGTACGAATTCATGTGGTGCACCTGTTGCTCCTCACGATGGTTTAAATCCAGGTACTTTTGTTTATGATGGAACTGCCGGTTCTGTTACATTAAATGGAATAGGTTCTTACCTAGGAATTCCTAAAGCCTATAATGGAGGAGAACTTACTACTCCCGATGACACTCCAGAAACAATTACTTATGTAGTTGCATTAACTGAAAACGATACTAAAATGACACTTGATATCGATGTTGGAGGTGGATGGTGGAGATTCATTTTAGTTAAAGATGAGTCACCGGTATCTTCCGTGCTGGAAGGAACCTGGAAGATTGCACCCGAAGCCTCTTCATTGGGAGTTGGTCCTGAAATGGGTGATATGTCGTGGTGGGCTATAGCTGATGCTGGTGTAGCTGAAAGAGCCTGTTTCTTTGATGACACCTATGTTTTCGGTGCCGATGGATCATTTACTAATATACTTGGTTCTGAAACATGGGTTGAAGATTGGCAAGGTGGTACAAATTCATGTGGAATACCTGTGACTCCGCATGATGGAACCAATCCGGCAACATATACTTATGATGCAAGTGCAGGTACTGTAACTATTGTTGGTCTAGGTTCATACCTAGGCATACCAAAGCCATATAATGGAGGTGAGCTTACTTCACCTGCAGATGCACCCGATTCTATTACATATTTGATATCATTATCAGAAAACAATACACGTATGACCATTGATATTGATATCGCAACTGGATGGTGGAGATTTATACTAGTAAAAAATTAAAAATCAATAGAAGATGAAAACAATAAGTCAATTTATATTAGTTATTCTTATCGGATTACTGTTTACAACATACGGTTGCCGAGATGATGAATTTGAACTTGGAGCACTAGTTACACCCACCAACCTTACTGTAACATATGAAATTATGGGTGTTGATGCCGAGAACCCTTATGGTGATGGTAGCGGAAAGGTAAGCTTTAAAGCTACCGCTGACAATGCTATTACCTATACCTTTGATTTTGGAGATGATAGAGATATAAAAATAGTTGCCAATGGAGAAATAATATATCCTTTCGCCACAAACGGTATCAATATATACAATGTTACTGTAAATGCTGTAGGGACAGGTGGAATAACAACGAGCAGCGTTTCTCAAGTCGAAGTGTTGAGTAATTTTGAGGACCCTGATGCTTTGGAGTTCTTAACCGGCGGAGATTCAAAAAAATGGTATTGGGCTACTGATATACCAGCATTTGTTGGTTTGGGACCTGAAGCTGAGGATTATGGTAATCTGGATTTTACATGGCCAAACTGGTGGCAAATTAGTCCATGGGATACAGATAAAGAGTGCATGTATTCTGCAGAATTTGTCTTTACCAAAACAGGTGATAATGGTCTTACTTTTGAGCAACTAGAAGGCCCAGCTTTTATACCAGCTACATATGCGGATATTATAGGTGTTGCTGGTGATTTATGCTATGGTGAAGAAGTAGCTCCAAACCTCTACGGAGTTAAAACTGTTACTTTCTCACCATCATCATCAATGGCAGCACTTGAAGGTGGCTACAGAGGTACAACTATGTCTTTTTCCGATGGAGGATTTATGTGTTGGTGGGTTGGAACCAGTGAATATGATATTATTGAAGTTTCAGATAACATACTAAAAGTTCGTATAAAACAAAATGAAACTTATGCATGGTATCATATCTTTACTTCAGTCAAACCAATTCAAACTAAGTAATGTTTTTTCATAATAATAAATTTGGTTAGTGGGTTTTTATATGGGTGTTGCATTTAATTGGATTGGTTTTCAATACAAAATGCAATACCTGTATTTTACCACTTAAAAACTTGTTAGTTTTAAAATGGATATAATTTGGAACATTAAATAAATGATTATGAGGGAAAATACACTGAAAATAGTTCTAGTTGGTAATCGTATCTCATTGTTTGCAATACTAATGATGGTAGCAGTTTTTATATTCACGTTGGGTGGTTGTAAAAAAGATGATGACAGTGGCTTTACAACCGCATTCACTTATCAGTATATTGATGATAATCACGTACTTTTTGAGAATATGTCGAGTGGCGAATATTACTCAATGATTTGGGATTTTGGTAATGGGCAAGCTGATACTACAACAGATAAGAAGAAAAGCCACAGTATCTATTATCCGACAGCAGGTGATTATGAAGTGTCTCTTTTGGTATCAGACTACACTGGAAATAAACAAACTGTTATAGAGGCCATAGAAATAACATCAACTGATTTTCAGGTATCATTTACTGCGGAAATTGATCTGGTTAACCCTAATTATGTTAATCTTACTAACACATCACAGGGTGAATTTACCTCATTAAGTTGGATATACTTAAATGAAGTAGTAGAAAACGAAAATGAAATTCAGGCATATTTTCCATTAAAAGGTGTTTATGAGATAAAGCTACAGGTTGTAAAAAATAATAATACATATCATTCAACCAAAACAGTTATTATTGAGCAAGATGATCCAGGAAATATCCCCAACCTAATTTGGTCTGATGAATTTGATTACACTGGACTTCCAAATAGCACCTATTGGAATATGGAAACCGGTGGAGGCGGATGGGGAAATAATGAACTTCAATATTATACCAAAAGAGAAGACAATGCATTAGTTGCCAATGGTGTACTTACTATTACTGCAAAAGAAGAGTCCTATGGTGGTAGAGATTATACATCTGCCAGAATTACTACTCAGAATAAATTCGATTTTAAATACGGTAAAATTGAAGCACGAATTAAGCTTCCATATGGCAAAGGAATATGGCCTGCATTTTGGATGTTGGGCGACAATATCAGTTCTGTTGGGTGGCCCGTTTGTGGTGAAATTGATATAATGGAGATGGTAGGAGGTGATAATAATGGAGATAATACAGTTTATTCCACATTACACTGGCAACATGATGGTGGGCATGCTGATTATGGAGAAAGTTATAAGCTATCATCCGGTGTTTTCGCAGATGATTTCCACACTTTTGCTGTGGAATGGGATACCCAAGAAATACGTGGATATGTTGATGACATACAATATTTTAATGCTGATATTACGCCCTCACAACTTAGCGAGTTTCATAATAACTTCTTCATCATTCTTAATATTGCTGTTGGAGGTAACTGGCCAGGTTCTCCAAATGCAACAACATCATTTCCTCAAAAAATGGAGATTGATTATGTTCGAGTTTATAGTCTGTAGGATAGTAATAATCATTATCGATTTCAAATATCCATTGGTATTGTTTCCACAGAGAATAATTTATTAAGAAAACTACTTAAAAGATAATTTTCATGAAAACATCGATATTTTTAATAAGCCTTGTTCTGATTGCTGGTTCTATTATCTATTTGGTTTCAAGATCTGTAGCTGTTGTAAATAGAGAAAATGATGAATTTGAACTTGTTTGGAGTGATGAATTTAGTTATAGCGGACTTCCAGATCCTACAAAATGGGATTATGATACCGAAGGGAATTATGCCGGATGGGGAAACAATGAGTCCCAATATTACACCATGGCAGATTTGGATAATGCATCAGTAACAAATGGAACACTTAAAATAACTGCTCAATACGAAGATTACAATGAAAAGCAATACACATCTGCAAGATTAATGTCAAAGGCAGATTGGCAGTATGGAAGAATTGAAGTATCAGCAAAATTACCTGTTGGTCATGGTACATGGTCGGCAATTTGGCTTATGCCGGGAGGTTGGACATTTAGTGACGGAAACTGGCCCGACATTGGAGAAATAGATATAATGGAGCATGTTGGCCATGACCCAGGGGTAATTCATGCATCAGCCCATTCAAAAGACTACCAATGGCAAAAAAACACGCAAAAAACAGCAACAATCCACATACCTGTTGTAAATGAAAGCTTTCACTCATACATACTAGACTGGACTCCTGATATTATGAAAGCATATGTTGATGACAGTTTGTATTTCGAATATAGTAATGAAGGTTTAGGAGCCTCAAAATGGCCATATGACAAGCCCTTTTACCTTATCCTAAACTTAGCTGTTGGTGGAGCATGGGGAAGCATGATGGGTATTGACTCTGCTGCATTTCCTCAAACTATGGAAGTCGACTATGTTAGAGTATTTAAAATAAAACCTGACTAAAAATAAATTGAGACCTAACAATCGACATATAGTTCTTATTTCATTGATTGTAGCCCTTGGAGGCTTCCTAATGGGATTTGATGCATCTGTAATTTCTGGTGTAGTTAAATTTATTGAGCCAGAATTCGGACTATCAAAAATCGAACTAGGATGGGCAGTTAGCTCCCTAACTCTCACTGCAACCATAGCTATGTTAATAGCGGGCCCATTGAGTGACCGGTGGGGACGCAAAAGGGTACTATCCTTTGCTGCTATACTATATGCATTATCAGCTATATTATCTGCCATAGCACCATCATTTATATTTTTGGTAGTTGCCAGGATGCTTGGTGGCTTTGGAGTAGGTGCATCACTAATAATCGCACCAATGTATATTGCTGAAATAGCACCTACAAAATCTAGAGGAAAGATGGTATCCTTTAACCAGTTAAATATTGTAATTGGAATCTCCGTTGCTTTTTTTACAAACTATCTAATTTTACAGCTTGGTCAATCTGAAATTGAATGGACAAAAGTATTGAAGATAGACACCTATAATTGGCGATGGATGCTTGGTATTGAAGCAATACCTGCTATTATCTATTTCTTTTCCCTTTACATAGTTCCAAGAAGTCCAAGATGGCTTATCATGAAAGGTAGGGAAGAGGAAGCTTTAATAATTATGAAAAAAGCTTCAGGACCTGAAATAGCAATTACTGAGCTTGAATCTGTAAAACAAAGTTTAATAACTGGTGCCAGTAAACAAAAAGTAAGATTAAATGAGATTTTCAGTCCTGCACTAAAAACAGCTCTTACAATTGGAGTTGTGCTTGCGGCTCTTCAGCAGTTAACAGGTATAAATTCTGTATTCTTTTATGCCCCAATGATATTTGAGCAATCAGGATTAGGCCTGGATGCATCTTTTTCACAAGCAATTTATGTAGGACTAACAAATTTAGTTTTTACAATAATTGCAATGTTATTAATTGATAGGGTTGGCCGAAAACCATTGTTATTAATTGGTGTTAGTGGAATTGTTATATCAATGCTTGTTTTGGCATATGGGTTTAATGCTGCCACATTCACTCTTAATGACGAAAATATACCGCTAGTGTCTCAAGATATTAACAGAGGCCTACTCGAAGAATTAAAGAATATAGAATATACAAGTGATACTGAATTTAAATCAGCACTTAAAAATACTCTGGGAACATCTATTGCAACAAGATATGAGTCTGAAATCATGTCAACTTCCATTAGCCTGAATTCGGTATTAATTTTAGCTGCAATTATCGCGTTTGTTGCATCATTTGCAGTTTCAATTGGTCCTGTAATGTGGGTATTATTCTCCGAATTGTTTCCCAATAGGCTCAGGGCAATCGCAATTTCATTTGTTGGGTTTATTAATTCAGTGGTTAGTTTCCTAGTACAATTAGTATTTCCTTGGGAATTAGCTAATCTGGGCACATCAAACACATTTTTAATATATGGACTCTTTGCATTGTTGGGATGGTTTTTTATCCTAATTAAGGTACCTGAAACGAAAGGTCGTTCTTTGGAGCAACTGCAATCTGTTTTTAGTAAACATTCTAAAAAAAAAATAGTTAAGAATATTTCATAAAAGTAAATGAGAAAAGAAAGTATATACCAAGGTAGTAGTGAGATTGTAGATATTCATAACGAAGTGTCTGGTCAATTTGTGGAGATTGATAATGAAAAATTTTATCAAATAAAGAACTACCATAATATGCCGGACTTCTTCATAAGCATTGTAAGTAACTCTGATCACTGGATGTTTATATCAAGTAACGGTTCTTTGTCAGCTGGAAGAAAAGATCGTGATAATGCTCTGTTTCCATATTATACTGTTGATAAAATTCATGATAATAAGGGTAAAACAGGAAGTAGTACTTGTTTATTGGTAGACAAAAATAACAAGAATTTTCTTTGGGAACCCTTTACAAATGAATCTCAGAAATTCTATAATATTTCACGAAATCTTTATAAAAGCACTTTTGGTAATAAGGTAATTTTTGAGGAAATTAATACAGATTTGGGATTGAGTTTTAGGTATGGGTGGTACAACACCGACAAATTTGGCTTTGTAAAAAAGTCTAGAATAGTAAATCATAGCACCTCAGCCGTAGAAATTAGTATATTGGATGGAATAAAAAATATTCTTCCGTATGGTATAGATTATGATTTTCAGAATGAATATAGTAATCTTCTTGATGCCTATAAGAAAAATGAAAGGATTGAAGGCAGTACATTGGGATTATTTCTATTAAGTTCAATTCCAGTCGATAGAGCTGAGCCCAGTGAAGCTTTAAAAGCAACAACAGTTTGGTCAGTAGGCTTTAGTAATAAGGTTAATATACTTATTTCTGATTTGCAGGTTCCAAATTTTAAAAAGGGGCATAGTTTGGTACCGGAGTTTGATGTAAAGGCTTCACGAGGATCGTATTATATCAATTCGCAGCTACTACTTAATCCAAACGATAATAAAGAGTGGTATACCATTGCCGAAATTAATCAGGGAAGCACTGACGTATCAAACTTACTGCATACCATTTCTAATACATATAATATCAAGGAGCATATAGATGATGATATAAAAAGGGGTACTTCAATTTTGAAAAAGATGGTGTCATCTGCAGATGGTTCACAAGTTACCAATACCGAATTATGCTATGCTCGTCATTATACAAACACCCTATTTAATATTATGCGTGGGGGTATTTTTTCGAATAATTATGTTATTGAAACAAATGATTTTCTGAAATACTTATTAGAAATTAATATATTGGTTACAAAAGAACACCAATCATGGCTTGAAAAACTACCTGAACAAGTGTCGTTTGATGAACTCATTAAAGTTGCAGAAGAAAAGCATGACACTGATTTGCTCCGAATAACCTACGAATACCTTCCCCTTACTTTCAGCCGTCGACATGGTGATCCAAGCCGACCATGGAATCAATTCTCAATAGAAACTAAAAACAAAGATGGATCAATAAAATTTAACTATGAAGGAAATTGGCGTGATATATTTCAGAATTGGGAAGCGCTATGCTTTTCATACCCTGAATTTGTTGAAGGCATAATTTGTAAATTTGTAAATGCATCTACCATAGATGGTTATAATCCATATAGAATTATGCGAAGTGGAATTGATTGGGAATCTCCGGATCCTGACGATCCATGGTCTTACATCGGGTATTGGGGAGACCATCAAATAATATATCTTCAAAAGCTACTGGAACTATCTGATAACTTTCATCCAGGAAAATTAGATGAGTTTCTAACTAGCGAGATCTTCACTTACGCAAATGTTCCCTATCAAATCAAATCATATAGCGACATAATTCGAAATCCCAAAGACACTGTTGTCTTCAATTCTGAATTAAATAATAAAATAATCTCTGAAGTTGAACATTTGGGTGCAGATGCAAGGTTGCTAAAAAACAAGGTCGGAGACCAAATATATAAGGTAAATCTTACAGAGAAAATAGTTGCAACACTCCTATCAAAAATAAGTAACTTCATACCAGAAGCAGGTATATGGTTAAATACCCAGCGGCCCGAATGGAATGATGCCAACAATGCACTGGTTGGTAATGGCACATCAATGGTTACTCTATATTATTTAAGAAGATTCCTGAAATTTTGGAATGCAAAATTCACCTCGGTTTCAATAAGTAAAGTAATTGTAAGCGAGGAGTTAGCCACATTATTTAACAGTATTTTCAGTATATTAAAAGACAATATTTCAATATTAAAAAAAGGCTTTAGAGATTCAGACCGACTTTTAATTGCTGAGTTACTTGGTCAGGCACATTCAAAATTTAGGAATGAAATATATAATTTCTCATTTTCTGGTGAAAAAAATCAGTTGCGAATTACTGAACTAGTTGATTTTACTGAGATTTGCTTAGCATATATCGACCAGTCAATTAAGGTTAACAAACGTAAGGATGGCCTATATCATTCTTATAATTTGATCTCCATAAAGGAAACAGGAATATCTGTCCGCAACCTTTACGAAATGCTAGAGGGTCAGGTAGCAATTCTAAGCTCTGGATATCTTACAGTTAAAGAAAGTCTCAAAGTACTTGATTGTTTAAAAAACAGTAGTATATACAGACCTGACCAATATAGTTATATGCTTTATCCAGACAGACAATTACCAAGGTTCTTGGATAAAAACATTATTCCTCATAAACTATTCAAAAGGTCGGTTCTTTTTAAAAAACTAATTGAAGATGGGGAAACATCCATAATTAAAGTCGACAAACAAGGTGTATATCACTTCAATGGAACATTCAGAAATGCTGACGCCCTTGAAAAATCACTAAATAATTTAAGAATAGGGAGTTATAGTCATCTTATCGAAAAAGAAAAAGATTTAATACTGGGTATTTACGAAAAAATATTTGATCACCAATCGTTTACCGGAAGATCAGGAACTTTTTACGGATATGAAGGGTTAGGCTCCATATATTGGCATATGGTCTCTAAGCTTTTATTGGCTACTCAAGAGTGTTATTTCAGAGCTATTGATGAAAAAGCTGAACAATCTAATTTGGGAAAGCTAAAAGATCACTATTATGAGATAAAGGCCGGAATAGGTATTTACAAATCCCCGGATGTCTACGGAGGATTTCCCACCGATGCATATTCACATACTCCATCAAATTCGGGTGTTAAGCAGCCTGGGTTAACAGGACAAGTAAAAGAAGATATTATATCTCGCTATGGCGAAATGGGGATATTAGTTTCTGAAGGAAAAATATTATTTGAGACATCATTGTTTAACAGTAATGAAATACTCGATAAAAAACATTTATTCGAATATCATACTATTGACGGTGAAATACAAATTATTGAATTAGAAGAGAATCAGGTAGGTTTTACATTTTGCCAAGTGCCAATAATATATAGTTTTTGTGATAATCAGAGTATTACTATCACTTTTAATAATGATTATGTAGAAACTAGCCTGGGAAATACAATTATTGAAGAATATAGTAACCTAATTTTTAGTCGCAGTGGAGAAATTAAGTTAGTTGAAGTGAATATAAATAAAAACAGGTATGTCGTATAGAAGTGACAAAATATTGGCACTAACAGGAGTAGTTGCTTTAAATAAAAATGAGTTAGAATTAACTTCGCTTTTTCATGAAGTTCTTGAACATAAAATGCACGGATTATGTTTTAGTCCATATGTGGATGGTCAAAAACCCGGAACTCAGTTAACCGAGGAACAAATTCGAAGAAGAATTGAAATTATAGCACCAACTACAAAATGGGTTAGGTCGTTTTCATGTACCGAGGGTAATGAATTAATTCCAAAAATTGCACATGAGTATGGATTAAAAACTCTTGTGGGAGCATGGTTAGGAGAAGATAAAAGAATTAATGAGAATGAGATTTCAAACCTAATCGATTTAGCTAAAAATGGATATGTAGATATTGCAGCCGTTGGCAATGAAGTACTTTATCGTGGTGACTTATCCGAAGATGAATTACTTGGGTATATAAAACAAGTTAAGAGTGAAATCAAGGATATTGAGGTTGGTTATGTTGATGCTTATTACGAATTTGAAAATCATCGCAAAATAACAGAGGCCTGTGATATAATACTAGCTAATTGTTATCCTTTTTGGGAAGGTTGTAGCATCGAATATTCATTGTTGTACATGAAAGATATGTATGCTAGGGCAACAAAAGCAGCCGCAGGAAAAAAAGTAATTATTACTGAAACCGGATGGCCAAATTATGGCGAGAAATTTCTTGGCTCCGAGCCTTCAGTTAAAAACGCGCTGGTATACTTTTTAAATGCTCAACAGTGGTCAGTAGAGGATGAAATAGACATTTTTTACTTCTCTTCATTCGATGAGTCATGGAAAATAGATAGTGAAGGTGATGTAGGTCCTTTTTGGGGACTTTGGGACAAGAATGAGAAACTTAAATACTAATTAATTTAACTACAATTAATCGATAATACAATGAAAATGGGAAACTATACAGCATTAATAAGTAAAGGTAAACTGATACTATTAATCGCTTTAATCGGCCTTTTCTCATGTAATCAAAATACAACCAAACAAGAAATGAATAAAGATAATCGTGAAAACAAGGAGTTTAAGCAAACAAGTGCTGATTTAATAGCTGGTACTTCAAAAGCGGTATGTTATTCGGGTTTCCGTTCTGGACAGCACCCCGATCGCGGCGATGGAGCTGTAAATCCTTCCTACGATGAAGTACTTGAAGACCTTCAACTAATTACTGATAAAATGAATTTTAATCTTATCAGAATTTATGATAGTGGTGAAAACTCTGAAATGGTACTTAAAGTCATTGAAGAGAATAATTTAAATATTAAGGTATTACTAGGGATATGGTTACATGCTGAACTCAGCAATCATGAAACCTGCGCATGGTTAACCGAACCAATACCTCAGGAAGAGTTATTTCTTAACAAACAGATCAACTTAACGGAGATTGAGAATGGAATTGAACTTGCTAATAATTACAAAGACATAGTTGTTGCAGTAAACGTTGGCAATGAGGCGTTGGTTGACTGGAACGACCATAAGGTTAATACTGATACAATCATATCATATGTATTATATGTAAAAAGTAAAATAGACCAACCTGTTACAGTAGCTGATAACTATAAGTGGTGGGCTGAACATGGTGCTGATCTTGCTGATGCTGTTGATTTTGTATCCCTGCACATATACCCAGTGTGGGAAGGAAAAGATATAAACGAAGGATTATCCTATTCAATAGCAAATTTTGAGGAAGTACTGAGTAAACTACCTAAAGCAAAATTTGTAATTACCGAAGCAGGATGGCCTTCAGTTGCTTCTGAATTTGGAGACAAAGCAACCGCGGAAAAACAGGAGCAGTACTTTCATGAGTTTATGAACTGGTCGGATGATATGAATATTACAACTTTTTGGTTTGAAGCATTTGATGAAGACTGGAAAGGCGATCCAAATGATATGATGGGTGCCGAGAAGCATTGGGGTTTATATACTGTTGACAGACAGCCAAAGAAAGTAATGAATAATTAAAGATTTAAAATAATAATCAATAGATGGTAAGATATAAAACAGCTTCGGAAGATGTTGTCCCCTTTGGTCAGAAGGTTGCATTTGGATCAGGACATTTAGCAAACCAGTTATTTCCAGCTGCGCTGGGAGTATTCATGGTAGTATTGGTTATGTCGCTAAATATGAACCCTGTACTTGCAGGCATACTAGGAGCATTACCACGGTTATTGGATGCACTTACCGATCCAATCATGGGATTTATATCTGATAATACGAAATCGAAATGGGGTAGAAGAAAGCCATATATTCTACTGGGAAGTGTTATTACTGGAGTATCATTTATGGTTATGTGGCAATTGAACCCCGAAGATTCTCAAGCATATAATTTTGTTTACTTTTTAATAGTATCTATATTCTTCTATATCGGCTATACTATTTTTGCAACACCCTTAATTGGTCTGGGTTACGAAATGACCCCCGACTATAACGAACGAACAAGATTAATGGCGGTTTCCCAATGGATGGGACAGATTGCATGGATGATTGCCCCATGGTTCTGGGTTATAATATACGAACCATTAATTTTTGAGTCAGCGCCAGAAGGTGCCAGAGAATTATCAATTTGGGTTGGTGCTGTTTGTATGATTCTTGGAATTATGCCGGCACTTTTTAATAAAGAAATGATCGTACCAGATAAGGATAAGTTGGCAAACTTATCGTTAAAAGACATGGCTGCCAATACAAAAGAGTTTATTACAGGGATAAAACTTACAATAAAGAATAAATCCTTTATGAAACTCTGCGGTGCTACATTCCTTATTTTCAATGGTTTTCAAACCATCGCACAATTTGCTATGTTTATAATTGTATATTATCTTTTTAATGGCGACAAGGTTGCTGCAGGCACCTGGCCTGCATGGTTTGGAACAATAAGTGCCATGGCAACCGCATTTGTTGTTATTCCCATTATCACAAAACTCTCAGAAAAAGTAGGCAAGAAAAATGCATTTATCATAGCTACACTTATTTCGATTGTAGGATACGGTCTAAAATGGTGGGGTTTTGACCCTGGTAACCCTTGGTTAATGTTTATGCCTATCCCATTTTTATCATTTGGTATTGGAGGATTATTTACGCTTATGATGTCGATGACTGCAGATGTATGTGATTTGGATGAACTTAACAATGGAGAACGTCGTGAGGGTATGTTTGGAGCAGTTTACTGGTGGATGGTAAAACTAGGAACCGCATTAGCACTTCTTACAAGTGGTATAGTGCTACAAGTTGTTGGATTCGACCAATCAGTAGATCAACAATCGCTAGAAGCACTTACAAATTTACGGATTGCTGATATTGTAATTCCAATTATCACCGCATTAATCGCAATAGCAATTATATGGAAATACAATATAACTGAAGATAGAGCTCATGAAATAAGAGAAGCACTAATTTTACGTAGAGGAAAAGTTAAACATCAGGGTAATAACAATGTTGATAGCCAATAACTAATACGAAATGAAAGGTTTTAAGTTTTACATATACACTTTAGCAATTGCATTTATCATGGGGTGTAATACACAAGATAACAAACTATTGGTTGATATTTACGAAACTTCCGCTGATGGTAACAAACTGGAGAAGTTATCAAATTTTTCGATTAAAGGCGATGAAGTAACCATCAGTTTACTACCTGACGATAAATTTCAAACCATAACAGGTTTTGGTGGATCATTTACCGAATCTTCAGCTTATTTATTGAATAATCTAAGTAAGAAAAACCGTGATAAGATACTGGAAGCCTATTTTGGAAATGAGGGAGCCAGATATTCTTTAACGCGTACTCATATAAACTCCTGCGATTTCTCGTTGGGAAACTATTCATACGCACCTGAAGAAGATGACTTGGCACTAGTTAACTTTACAATAGATGAGGACCGCGACGATCTTATTCCTATGATTAAAGATGCAATGTTAATTTCTGAGGATGGATTTAAAATAATTGCATCACCTTGGACTGCACCTTCATGGATGAAAGATAATAATGATTATGTGGGAGGGAAACTACTACCTAAATATTATGATACCTGGGCATTATTCTTTTCGAAATATTTGGATGCATATAAAAATGAGGGGATTGATATTTGGGGAGTAACCGTTGAAAATGAACCTCTGGGAAATGGTAATAATTGGGAAAGTATGCATTATACCGCAGAGGAAATGGTTGACTTTGTTAAACATTATTTAGGACCTAAACTTGAAGCAAATGGACAGGATGCAAAAATACTTGCCTATGACCAAAATAGAGGAGAGGAATTAATAGAATGGGCTAAGGTTATTTACCAAGATGAAGCCTCTTCGAAATATTTTGATGGCTTTGCCATTCACTGGTATGCAAGCACATATGATTGGTTTCCACATTCCTTAAATTTTATACATGAACTAGCTCCTAACAAATATCTTATTCAATCAGAAGCTTGTATTGATGCTGAAATACCACACTGGAATGACGATGACTGGTATTGGTCGAAAGAAGCAACTGATTGGGGCTGGACGTGGGCTCCAGATGATCAAAAGCCTCTGCATCCAAAATACGTACCCGTTTACCGGTATGCCAGAGACATTATAGGTTGCCTAAACAATTGGGTAGATGGATGGGTTGACTGGAATATGGTACTTGATCGACAAGGTGGACCCAACTGGTTTAAAAACTGGTGTGTTGCTCCTATAATTGTGGACACTAAATTAGATGAAGTATATTTTACACCATTGTATTATACTTTAGCACATTTTAGTAAATATATTAGACCAGGTGCGACCCGAATTGGATTTGAAAATCCAGATTCGGAACTAATGATAACTGCTGCACAAAATCCAGATGGTTCAATTGCTGTTGTCATCTTAAATATGAATGAAGAATCAAAAAATCTGACATTATCACTGGGAAATAAAGCCATTGATTTTAGCATAAGTGCTCAGGCATTACAAACTATAATAGTTCCACGTAACTAACATAATACGCATGAGAAAACTAATACTGATTACTGTAATACTTCTATTAGGCATAAACAATCTAGATGCTGATGTGGTTTCCTATTCGGGACGTCAAATTCTGGTTAATGGTGTACCATATTTAATTAAAGGAGTTTGTTATCATCCAGTACCAAAAGGAAGTGATAAAAGGAACTTTGAAAACTTGACTGAAGATCTGTATTTGATGAAAGAGGCGGGTATAAATACCATCAGGGTTTACATGCCAATAACTGAAAAACATGTTCTTGATGAAATACATAAAGCTGGACTCAAGGTTATTGTGAGCTTCGGATACAACCAAGGGGGCCAAAATGATATTCTTTCTGGATCCTTTATTAACTATATAAACACCTATAAAGATCACGATGCTATACTGTTTTGGGAACTAGGAAATGAATATAATTATCATCCTGAGTGGTTTGATGGTGATTTAAAAAATTGGTATACAGCACTAAACAATGCAGCTAATCTTGCTCACAAAAACGACCCAAACCATATTGTTGCGACAGCCCACGGTGAACTGCCCGATCAGCTTGCTCTAAGTATGTGCCCTAATATTGATATATGGGGAATGAATGTTTATCGATGGGATAACCCTGGAGAAATATTTGGGGAATGGAAAAATATAAGCAAAAAACCTATGTATTTATCAGAAGCAGGTGCAGATAGCTATATGTCTGCAGAGTTAGCTGGTTATAAAAAAGGTAGCAATCAAAGAGCACAGGCCGATGCAAATAGGAGCATTCTAGTATCAGTTTTCGAAAACCAGGAAGTATGTTCCGGTGTTGCTCTTTTTGCATTTATTGATGAGTGGTGGAAAGCTGGCAGCAATAATACACAAGATCCCGGTGGATGGGCTCCGAAAAGTAGTGGTGTTCCATATGATGGTGCACCAAACGAAGAACATTGGGGAATAATAGATCTAGACCGTGAAAAAAAGATGACATATTATGTTGTGAAGGAAATATATAATTCTCAATAAATTAGTAGCATATATATTTGATTTTGTGATATTAGATAAATATGAAGATTATATTCATAATTATAACAATTATAGTAAAAGACTTAACTGTTTTTCAAAATATTGATGAAACAAGTATGCCAATTATACTTAAAAACGAAAATATTGAAATCAAGATTGATACTCCTTTGGAAAACTATAACTTTTCAAGGTTTGACTGGACAGGAAAGATAATATCAGTAAAGTATAAAGGAATAACAGTATCCGGTATCGAGAGTACTAATGATAAACAAGAAAACAGAATAGGTAAGGGATTTTACAATGAATTTGGTATTGAAAGACCTTTGGCCTATAATGAAGTTAAGGATGGTGAGTATTTCCCCAAGATCGGTATCGGGGTTTTAAAGAAGAATGGGGCTAATTACGATTTTAGAAAAGAATATGAGATTGAACCGGCAAAGTTCAATGTTTCAACCAAATCAAATAGGGTTATTATAGAATGTAAAGCGGAGAACGTTATTGGTTATTCCTATATCTTAAAAAAGGAAATTGAATTAACTGAAAGTGGTTTTATTATTCATTATCAACTTAAAAATACAGGTATTAAAACAATCGTGACCGATGAGTACACTCATAATTTCATCTCTATAAACAATCAATTAATTGGACGCGATTACATATTAAGGTTTCCATTTATACTTGATCATCAAAAGTTTAATGCTTCCGTTAACCCGGAGAATATGGTTGAGTTTACTCAAGATAAGGTTCTTTTTAGTAGCACTCCCAATGAACAGTTTTTCTTTGGCAATCTCACTGGTGATAATGATGTGAATGCTACGTGGGAATTGATAAATACCAAAACCAAAATTGGCATAAGTGAAACAGGAAGTTTTACAACAAATAAAGTTAACCTCTGGGGATGGAAACATGTTATTAGTCCTGAGTTATATATTGAAATAAGTGTTGAACCTGGACAATCACAGGTTTGGACAAGGACATATAAGATATTTGAAATATAGTAGGCAATTGCATGAATTAAATAAAAAGGAATTATAAATAGAAACTTGAATGAATTAATCAAAAATAAAGGTGTGAATAGTATAACTTCAAAACTTTCATTAAAAGAAAAGCTGGGTTATGGTGTTGGAGATACAGCATCTCATTTTGTATGGGATATGGTAGGCTTCTGGATACTGATTTTTTATACCGACACTTTTGGAATATCTGCAGCAGTAGCCGGAACAATTATGCTAGTTGCCAGAATATGGGATATGATTAGCGATCCTATTATGGGTATTATTGCTGACAGAACAAAAACACGATGGGGAAAGTTCAGACCATATATACTATGGATGGCATTACCTTACAGTGTTTTGGCGGTTCTAACATTTTCTACACCTGACCTTGGCCCAACGGGTAAAATACTATATGCTGGTATTACTTATCTTCTTTTAATGACTGTTTTTACTGCTATAAATTTGCCATATTCGTCTTTGGGTGCTGTTATGACTTCTGACTCTTACGAAAGGGCAGGATTAAATTCCTATCGATTTATTTTCGCTTTTGTAGGACAGTTTATTGTTACCGGAACAGCTTTATCACTTGCACTTTATTTTGGAGGGGGTGATAATGCAAAAGGTTATCAATATACATTAGTTCTTTTCTCAATTGTAAGTTTTATTTTATTCATGATTACATTTAAAACAACAAAAGAAAGAGTACATCCTCCAAAAGAACAAAAGCAAAACCTAAAAGAAGATTTACGTAATTTATTCAAAAACAGACCATGGGTGATTCTGTTCTTCGTAGGAATCATTTCATTTATCATGTTTGCAATGCAAAACTTGAGTATTGCCTACTATTTTAAATACTATATTGGCGACGAAGAAAGTGTTCAGCTATTCAATATTATTGGAACCATAGCATTAATAGCGGGTATTCCGCTATCTAAACCTTTATCAAAAAAGTTTGGTAAGAGAAATGTATACGTGGCTAGTTCACTCATTTCAGGAATGTTCTTTATACTGCTTTATCTTCCTGGTTCCAATAATACCATTTCCATATATATACTTAATATCCTTGCAAAATTAACCTATGCTCCAGCTGTACCATTACTATGGACAATGCTTGCAGATACTGCGGATTATTCCGAATGGAAAAGTGGTAGAAGAGCAACGGGGCTTGTTTTTTCAGCTGCAACCTTTGCCCAGAAAGCTGGATGGGGAATTGGTGGTGCCTTGGCGGGTTGGCTCCTTGCCTTATATAATTTCACACCTAATATAGAGCAAACAATATCAGCATTAACAGGTATTAAACTCATGATCTCTGTTTTTCCTGGAATACTTTATATGTCATGTGCAGTTCTTCTATATTTCTATGCCATTGATCACAAAACATGCCTTGTAATGCAAAAGGAATTAGAAGAAAGGAAGATTGGGCAGTAACTACCATGTTGAGATATTTGTTATGTAAACAGTATAGTTATATATAGCTATATATTAGACAAATAAAATTTGTATGTGTATTTTTGATGTAATACAAAACATATATTGATGTGTTTTTGAGGTGTGTAAAAAATTGATATCCCGATCTAATATTACTTACTTTGAAAAAGCAAATTAAGTTATCTCAGGTACATATTTAATACCTTAGAATTTATCAACTAATTATTAATAAAAAGAACTACCTATGAAAAGATTACTACTAACTATGTCAGTGCTATGTATAGTATTTACTACTCATGCCCAATTTATATGGAATGATTTCGACGCAAATCAAAACGTTGCATTTACAGGAGGAAGCCCTGATCCAACAATTATTGCAAACCCTTATTCAGGTGGCATTAACACAAGTGTAAATGTTGCGGAATGGGTTCGAGGAGGCTGGGAATGGTCATTTACCAAAGCTACGGCTCCTGGATTCATTGACTTTACAACGGGTTCTGTATTTTCATTAAAAGTATATTCTCCAATAGCTACCACAGTTCTTTTTAAACTTGAGGGAAATATCGGACCAATGGAAGTAAGTCAGACAGTTACAGCAGGATCATGGCAAGAGCTTTCTTTCGACTTTACAGGTGCTCCCAATGATGCATACAACACAATTGTAATTTTCTTTGCTCCCGGAACATGGGGAACAGAAATTTACTATTTTGATGATGTTGAAGGACCTAACTATACTGTTGTACAACCAAAACCTTATTTGGCAGCTGATGTACAGGATAATTTTGAGAATAATGGCTGGAGCACAATTAATGAATGGTTTTTTCAGGATCCTGGCATGGATCCATTACCTGTAGTTGCTGACCCGGTTGACCCCAATAATAATGTTGCTGATTATTTCCGCGATGGTTCATTTGAATGGACAAATTCACAAGCAGTTCTCGATCATATCATGGATCTTAATGAGAGAAATCAATTCGAGTTAAAAGTATATTTCCCATCATCAAACGATTATACAGGAACTTTAACTCCTACTGTAGCCATGAAGTTGCAAAACAGTGAGCTAGGTGGAAATGCATGGACAACCCAAGTTGAAATAGTAGAAACAATAACTTCATATGATAGTTGGGTCACGGTATCATTTGATTTCAGTGGTGCTTGGGATAGAATAGATTTAGACCAAATTGTTGTTCAAATGGGTGGAGAAGGCCATGCAACTGCCGGGCAATTCTATTTTGATGACCTTGAGTTAATGCCAGTGGTATATCCTATTCCTTCCTATATTTACAATGATTATGACGCAAATCAGAATCATGATTTTTTAGGTTATCCAAATACACCAGTAATTTCTACCAACCCTGATCAAACAGGCATAAATACAAGTGCAAATTCTGCAGAATGGGTTCGTACAGCTGACCAATGGGCACATATTTATACAATCCTTGATGGACCAATTAACTTTTCTGATGGTACTAATTTTCAAATAAAGATAATTTCTCCAATTGTATGCGATGTACTTTTAAAACTGGAAGATTCGAACGACCCTGGTAATTTCGTGGAACAAACAGCCACAGTTATTAATACAAATGAGTGGGTATTGTTAAATTTTAATTTTCCAACAGCTCAATCAGAAACTTATGATAAGATTATCATTTTTCCCGATTTTGCTTCTACTGATGACAACACATTCTACATAGACGATATCGAAGGTCCTGAATATGATGAACCTAAACCCATTTTAGAACTCAATGTTCAGGATAATTTTGAGAATAATGGATGGAGTACAATCGATTATTGGATTCTTCAGGATCCTAACATGGATACTTTACTTACTGCATCCGATCCTGCAAACTCATCAAACACTGTTGCAAATTATAATAGATCAGGCAGTTTTGAATGGACAAATGCACAAACAATTTTAGATCATAGACTGGATTTATCAGAACGAAATAAATTCGAATTAAAAGTATATTTTCCTTCGTCAAACGATTATACTGGCGCATTATCTCCAACTGCCTCAATGAAGCTTCAGAATAGTTTGTTGGGTGGAAATGCTTGGTCCACACAGGCGGAAGTTATCAATACAATTGATGTTTTTGACGAATGGGTAACAGTAATATTTGACTTTGATGCTTGGAATACAACTATTGACTATGATCAAATAGTAGTACAACTTGGTGGTGAAGGGCATTTTGTTCCTGGGCAGTTTTACTATGATGACATTGCTCTATTAGGACTTAATGTAGTGTCTCCCAACGGAGGAGAGTCGATATCTCAAGGAGAGGTATTTGATATAGAATGGGATTACACCTGGGGTGATGGTTCACTGCAAATTGAGCTTCAAAAAGGCAACAATACACCAGAGTTAATTGCTTATAATGTTACCGCATCCGATACTATTTTTAATTGGACTGTGATACCTGATCAGGAGCCTGGTGATGATTATAGAGTTATCGTTACCCCAATTGATCCAATATATCCTTCTGATACTAGCGATGCATATTTTACAATTGTAGAAGTTACTACAATTACTCCAAACTTTACTGCTGATGTAATTAATATTGCGGAAGGTGAAGATATTATTTTTACAGATGAATCAACTGGTAGTCCTACCACATGGGAGTGGACATTTGAAGGTGGGAATCCCACAACATACTCAGGCCAAACTCCTCCAGCTATAAACTATGAAACATCAGGTGTATATGATGTAACCTTGGTAGTTGGAGATGGAAATACAACTTACACAGAGTTAAAGGTAGATTATATAACAGTTGGATCTCCTCCAATGGCTGATTTTGTTGCCAGTACAACCGCAATTTTAGTTGGTCAAACTGTAGACTTTACTAGTAATTCAACTGGTGAAAATTTGACATTTGAATGGTATTTTGAAGGCGGTTTACCTGAAACATCTACCGAGGAAAACCCAAGTGCAATTTTTTATTCAGAAGCAGGAAAATTTGATGTTCAACTTATTGTAACAAATGATTATGGAGAAAGCACATTATTATTGGAAGAATATATTGAAGCTGTTCCTGTTGGTTTAATCGATGTAATGTCAAGTGAAATGAATGTATGGCCAAACCCAACATCCGGGAAAGTAAACATATCATTTAATAATTCAAATTCTCATTTATGCAAAGTAATAGATTTAAGAGGGAGTATACTTGTATCCAATGTTCTAAATAATCAGAATAATTTGGTAGAATTAAGTGAACTTAAATCTGGCATATATATACTGTCAGTTAAGAACGAAGTTACAAGTGAAATTCTCATTAAAAAACTATATATTAACTAGTTATTGTGTGAAGCATTCTGAGGTGGGTTGATTCACCTTAGTTTGCTTTTTTTAATTTGTGGTTATCAATAAATATTAATTATCAATAAAAACAAAATATCATGAAACAAATTTTTACTTTTTTAACTATTGTACTGTTTGCATTTTCAATGAATGCGCAGTATATCTACAATGATTTTGATGCAAACCAAAATGATCCTTTTTCGGGTTGGCCCAGTGAAACAACTATTGTTGCAAACCCCGATGTATCTGGAATAAATACCAGTGCAAATGTAGCTGAGTGGGTTCGTACTGAAGAACAATGGGCTCATGTGTATTGCGATTTTGAAGGCACAGTTGATTTTTCAACTGGAACTGTTTTTGATGTAAAAGTATACGTTCCAATTGCATGTGAAGTTCTTTTTAAATTGGAAAGTGCTACTGGCACAACTACTGAGTTAACAACTAATGTAGCAACAGTAAATGAGTGGACCCAGTTAAGTTTTGATTTTGCAGGTGCACAATCTGGATTGTATAACAAAATTGTTATCTTCTTCGATTTTGCGGCTTCAGCAGATAATACATATTATTTTGATGATGTTACAGGTCCTGAGTATCAAAGTGGTGGAACTGGAGATCCTGTTGATTTACCTGTTACTTTTAACGATGATAACATAAATTATGGGTTAACTGATTTTGGAGGAAATGCCTCCCAAATTATTATTGATCCAACCAATCCAGATAATAAAGTAGCTGAAACGATAAAAACCGAGGGAGCTGAAACATGGGCAGGAACAACAGTTGGCGGTACAGTTGGTTTTACAAATCCAATTCCGTTTTCCTCTGAAAATACAAAAATGACTGTTAAAGTGTGGTCTCCAACTGCAAATACTCCAATTAGATTAAAAGTAGAGGATGCGGCTGATCCTACCATAAGTGTAGAAACAGAAACGAATACAACTGTTGCAAATTCATGGGAAACTTTAACATTCGATTTTAGCAATGAAGCAACTGGTACAGCAGCTCTTAACTTGGATTATACATATAATAAAGCTTCGATCTTCTTCAATTTCGGGACAACTGGTGCACAGGCAGGTGAACAAACCTACTATTGGGATGATATGTACATGTGGGATGCAACTGGTATTATAGATAACAACTTAACATCGTTAAGTATATATCCAAACCCTGCAACTGATTATATAAATATTAGTAACTTTAGTGTTATCGAAAGACTACGTATAATTTCAATTACCGGAAGTGTAGTTTATGAATCTGAAATTTCTACAGAAACGATAGATATTAGCACTCTTACAAGTGGAATTTACTTTATTCAAGCTAAAGGAATCAAAGGTCAATTA
>JAERTF010000023.1 GCA_016845105.1 Bacteroidota bacterium
AGAATGCGCATCGAGCTTTGAAAGCACCATTTAAAGAATCGGTCATACAAAGAGTCTGTTAAATTTAATAGAAATTATACTCGGATTTAATCATTCGTTAGCAATAGTACTTAATTGGGTGTTCTAATGTGGGGAATGCACTACAACGTTTTGAATATGGTGCGTTTGGCATTTCAACGCTCATATTTTTCAATTTACTAGTATGTTTCTTTATTGCTATCATCTTCAATTTTAGCACTATCTGCCAAATGCACTATATTTTTTGTTGTGCACAGTAATTTCTTCATTTCAAATTGGTGATACTCCACTTGTCAAATAATACTGATGTTCTTCTCCTTCTTTGTCAATGAAGAAGAATATTCCTGTTACTTGTGGATCACCGATTGTAAAAAAGTACCATTGTTCTGTTTCAAAATTCAAAGGACAAGTTGGATGTTCCCCGTATTTATTGAGCCACCACAGTTTGTCTGATGAACTTTTCGATTCTCTTGATAAACCTTTATGAATATGTTCAACTGTTACAGTATCTTCATCCCAAGTGTATTTGCCTATTTTATCAAACTTAATTTTAGATGGGGGATTTGGAGGCTTATTCTTAGGATGCTGGATATTGCATGAAGTTGTATAAAATGCTGTGTATTTAACAGGATAACCCTTTTCTCCAAATGAGTCAACTCGAATCTTCTCAATCGTCACACCGTTGATGAAGTCTCTATCTGTTGAAATATACACTTTAGTGATTTCGATTTTTGGTGGGGCAAATGCACTAAAAAACTGCTTTAGAAAATATAGTCCACCACCAATAAGTACAAATGTAATCACACTTACAATAATCAATATTTTCATCCATTTTGCCATATTCATCTTTATTGTGCACAACGTTGAGTATATGCAAAGTAGGCGATTGCGTGCTTCAAACCTATCAAACCGAGATAAAGTTGGAGCGGTCTACAACCGTTGAATTTACTAATGTCTCGCCTATTTTGTATATACATTGTTGTGCTTAGTTGTTCCTAATCTATAAAGTCTCCAATTTCATAATTATCTGTTGATACTTCATTTAGTTTGGTTTCTGTTTGTTGGTACATTTCTTCTGAACTATTAGAATCAAATGAACAGATTTCTTCTGGGTCTGTAGGATGATTTTTAACAATTAGAGTCGTAAACTCTTCTTTTCCCATTTTATCTTTAGTCATTCTGTGGCTTATTGTATGTTCAATTCCATCAATTTTACATGCCTTATTCCTAATCCAGTTGTATTTCATAGTTGTCAATTTTATAATAACTTATACTTAAAGATTTACTATTTGAGACACAATCTCCAAGTCCAATTTCAATAGACATAAAAGGTAATCTGTCATTTTCCGACTTAAAAAAGCAATATCCATATCCTATTAATCCTGGGTCTGCATAAAGCTTGTATTTTTCTGATGTCTCAGTAATCTTTTTAAAAGTCTTAATAAGTCGTTTGTATTCTTTTCTTAATTCTTTTGACATTTGGTCACCATAGTCAAGACTTATGTAAATAATATCTAAACTATCTAATTCTGCGCCCCAAAGTGTATATTGACCGCTACGAAATATTTCAATCTGTCCAGATGCAGGTTCTACTGTAATAAAGTCATTCTTATTTATGTATCCCGTTAAATAAGGTTTCCCCGAATTATGAAAGCGATTATCAAATGTAGAAATCAAGTCAACATTCTTTGCAGAGTCAATTATATTTTCAATTTCTGAACGAATTGGTAAGGAATAAAAGATTCTCTTCAATTCATTTTCTGCTTCATTTTGTCCAAAAACCTGAACTGAAACAATTAAAATTAATATGGTTGTTATCGTCTTCATTCAATTAAGCACAACGTTAAGTATATGAAAAGAAAGCGATTTCGAAGCAGTAATTTTTCTGCTTGTAAGAATGCTCAAACGGGCTACAAACCTTGATGTTACTTCTGACTCGCTTATTTTTTATATACATTGTTACCTGCTGGGCTTCCTTCATTTCTATCTTTCTTTTTCAATTTAGTTCTGACCTGATTTTGTTGTTGTTTTTTATCGGTAAAAAAGCGATGGCAGACAGACAAGTTCTTTTGCAATTTTTGGATTTAGCGTTGGCTTGTGTGAATTGCAAATGTGCTTGGCTGTACGGGCTAGCATTTAGGTAAATCTCTCTTCTAATAAGTCTTTCCAAATTACAAATCCTTTTCGTTCATCTGAATAATCATGGACAACCTTGCTAAAGTTTTCCGGATGGTTTTCAAGAAAGATTTGCCTCCCTTCATTCCTGATTAGGTTTAAGTCATTATTAATATCAATGATTTTTTGTTTTAGTGTATGAATGTTTTTTTCAAAGTGCCAGATGTATGTTGCTTCTTCAGTATCTAAAGTTTCTAGAACCAAATGATATCCTTCACTCCCTGAGAGCAGAAATACAAACGAAAAAGGATTCAATACAAAACGAAGCTTCATGGTTTTACTCTCATGTTTTGAGGCTAAATACTTCAATTGTCGAGAGTGTTTAACATCTTTCTTTTTCAAAATATCATTCAGTAAATCTTCTTCTGAATTATAAACTGATTGATCACTTTGATCTTCCAGTAATTTCTTTAAATCAAGTAAGTTTTCCTCTGAACCGGGTAAATAACGTCTGCTCAGTATATCTTTTTCAATAAATCGGAATTTTACACTTTCAATGATTTCTTTGTTGATTCTTTCTATGTCAGGAGAATTAGCAGTTTGAGCAACTAATACATTATTTTCAAACTCAATAGATATATCAACTTCTACGAATTTTGATTTCAATACTTTTGAGAAATAAGCTTTTAAAACGTCAAATTCAGGCCGCAAATCATCATTCTCAATTTCAAATTCAAGTTCATTTCTGGATTTCGGAATCTGGAAATTAAAAGCAACAGCACCATAACGGAAATCCAGTTTGTCAATTAACACCTTGATTTTTTTATCAATGCTGAATATTTTGGATGAATCAATATTTCCTGCATTTTCATCAAACAGTGATGCTTGCTTATCAAGATGCCTGTAATGTCTATTCCTTTTTAAGAATAGACGGTTTAAATAATCAATTTGATAGTCTCGATAATCATAAATAATTGGTGTAATCTCTGAACGTTGTACTCGGCCAATGTACTGAATGAGTTTGCCTTTGAACGAAAATGGATAAGCTAAGAACAGACAAGAAGCATTTTGAAGATCGGAACCCTCACCAAAAAACTGCCCGGTGGTGATCAGCACTTGATAATTTCCCTCGTTAAGTAGTTTCCATTTTAATATTCGACTACTTTCAGAATCTTCCCCACATAAAGTAATAGTCTCGAAAGATTGTTTAAGAAATTGGTTTAATGTATCTATATGATCCTTTCGCTCTGTAATAATAACAACCTTTTTGCCCTTGTTCAAATCTGCTATTACATCTTTTATAATTAGTTTGTTTCTGGTCGAGTCATGAATTAGAACTTTTGAAAGGGTCTCGAAAGTATCTGTTTTGGAATTAAATGGTACATTAAGTGAAGTATTCCTTATCACAATTCTTGGACGCTTGTATTGTTCAATTTCATTTGGTTTGATTTCTGCAATAATCTCACCCAGATAAATAAAAATAAGCTTATCATCATTTCCCTTTCGGAAGGGTGTAGCTGTCAAGCCGTATTGGTAATATGGAGATAATTTTGAAATAGTGTTCCTAAAAGTATCGGCTGGTATGTGATGACATTCATCTATAATAATAGTCCCAAAGGACTGGACGAAATCTTTGGTTTTCTGTTTTGTAAGGTGCTTGCCAAGGCTTTGAATCATAGCAACTGTAACTGATTTCCCAATTTTGGCTTTTCCTTGCCCAATTCTCCCAATTTCATTTTTTGGAATTCCGAGGAAGGTTTGAATTCGTTCAGTCCACTGCTCCAGAAGTTGTTTACGGTGCACAATAATTAGCGCAGGTTGTTGTTTGTCTGCAATAATTTTTAACCCTATCACTGTCTTTCCCGAACCTGGGGGCGATGAAATAATTCCAAAATCTTTTTGTGATATTGCCTCAATAGCAATATGTTGATGTGACCTGAGACTTAATTTGTTTGTAAAATCTATTGGGGTTTGTTTTTTCCTATTGTCCAGAAATTCAAAATCTATTTTATGTTGTTTGCAATATCTGAGTACTCTTCCGATAAAGCCTCTGGGGATAATTACTTCATATTCTGTTTCCTCTATGCATTTGAAAAAGCGTTGTGTACCCCATGTATTTTTTCCAATTTTCTTTTTGATAAAAAATTCAGAGTTTGCAAAATTGAGTTCTTCTTTCAGGAAGTTGATCAATTCAGGATTCAATCCAGATCTGTTCAAGCGAATATCATTGTTTAAAGTTACTTGAAGGTTACTGGAAATGTTTTGATTATGGTTAATGTTAACAGTATTGGTTATCAAGGATTGATACATTTTATCTAGTTGCGTTACAGATACTTTCTGAATAGTAGATAAAAACTGCCATTGATCGGAGTAAGGTTTCAGTTCACTATCTGATGGGTTAACGAAACAACTATTCCCTTGTTCGTAAGCAGGTTTATGAAAAGGCAGAGCAATCAGGTTGCCCAAACCCTTTCCTGAAAGAAAATCCTGATTAGGAAACAAGCGGTCAAAACTGGAGCTTTTGTCAAACACAGAAAATATACCAGATTGTTCCAGTAGGGTGGTCAAGATTTTCCGGCTTTTAGTAGCCTGATATGGTTGATCGAAAAATATCCAAATATGCCCTCCTTCTCCAGAGCGTGATCTTTCAAGATAAGATGGAATATTCATTTCCGAGCAAGTTTCAATGAATTTTCGACACTCTTCTATCCAGTTTTGTTTATCAAAGTCAGCAGCAATAAACCAGGAGGTATTGTTTTGAAGCAATGGGTAAATACCTATCAACTGATCGCCATTCAGGTGTTTTATGATTTGCTTGTCTGTTAGTGGCAGGTAGGTTTTGTCTTTATAGTTCTTAAATGAACCGCCTTTCATTTTGTGCAAGCGGTACATGTATGGGTCGCATTGATAAGCAGGCATATACCCGCTCTTCTTGTCGTTATGCCAGTGGATAGCAAAGACATCTTTTCGGGAATTGAAAAGGGAATTGATGAGGATTAAATTATGGTTGTCATTTGTAAACATTTACCTTTAAATTGATACTGATTTGCGATAGTTTTATCTAAATACTTTCTGCAATACTCTGAATTAATCCTAAAGTAATATCAGTTCCTTCTTCACCAGAACCATAAGGCAAGGCAGTTTCAATGCCTTCTGTTAGATTAGTATTTTCCAATAGATTCTGGCATTCCTCTTTCAAGTATGCTTTAACGGTAGAATTTGCATTTCTAATATTATCCAACAATTGATTGCAATTATCCAGAATGTAAATAATATCTTCAAAATCGTGACTTTGCCGTAAGTCACTTCCTCCACGTCCTTTATGAGCCTCAAATTTTGCTGCTAAATAGTATTCTGGCGGAAATACAAATACTTCTGTTTCATCAGGTAATGTTTTAGTAATTCTGTTTTCAATACCTTCCTCATACCAATTATTGCTGAACCCAAGTATATCTTCATCAGTTGGCATTACATCTACTTTTATATCCTGATAAATCATTCTGCAAATAGGGGCATCTTTTGATGTATCATGTGCAAAACCTTTGGATCTTAGATTTTCTTCCAGTTTTGCATGTTCAATCCGGGATTTAAGTTCTATTACACAATCAACATCCTTTGTTGGCCTAATATCAGATGCTGCAGGGTCATCAGCATATAGTTCAGCCACAGCTCCCCCTACAAATACTACCTCATCTTTCAATTCTCCTAATCCATTTGCTACTGTTTGTAGCATTTCAATATTTGTACTAATCATGTAGCAATCGTTTTTCAAGTTCTTCAATAGCAAAACTTATTTCTCTTGCTCTACCAACTCTAATTGTATCTATAATTACCAATAATTCATAAAATAGTTTATCATCGTGAACAGAAGCCGCTATTGTTTTATAAAGTGGTTCTATTGCCTGTCCTCTAATATTTCCCTTAGCATAAGGCCATACATATACATCTGCTCCGGAAGAAATATGTTCTTTTATTGGTGATGCAGAATGAGCAGTTGGGATTCCCTTTACCATTGCACCTGGTTCTGTAGGAAATACATACTTTAAACCGTAGATTAGAAATTCGTTAAATGCATTTACATGAACACTTCTTTTTTTATTATCAATAAGTTTGGCAATCTTACATCTATTTAATGCTTCAGATACTTCAGATGGGCTTATCTGCAATGCGTTAGCTATATCTATATTGCGCCAATCATTGTTCTTCATTGATAGTATCTTTAGTAATACTACAATGTCTTGTGGTCGCATTCCATTATGTTTCTTCATAACTCACATCTTTGATTCGCGAATCGCGAATTGCAAATATAACTATATTATTAACTTAAACAATAACTATTCTATTAGCATTACATTCAAATGCAGTTAATACACCATAATCATCTCTACTCTTAAATACACAGCCAGTATCAATATTTATTGAATTAAGTTTAGACACAATCCTATCTTCACATTTAGAAACAGTTATAGGACAATGACCATGAACTATGGTTTTATTTATTAATATAGGGTTGGAATAAAATTCTTTGCAATTCCATAACATTGAGTATTTATCCTCAAAAGGATTAACTATATTGTCATTAAAGCCAGCATGTACAAAAAGAAATTCGCCAAATAAATAATAATATCTGAGTTCTTTGAAGAACTTTAAATACTTAAACTCAATATCCTTTAATGAATGTATTTTAAAACTTTTCAATGTTTCAGAGCCGCCGTTTAATATCCATTTAGAAATATGTTCTTTATTTTTATGGGCATCAAGGAGCATTGCTTCATGATTCCCTAAAAGAGGTACGAGATCATAACCCTCTTCCAGTAGTTTAATTATGAAATCAACAACTTCTTTACTTTTATCTCCTCTATCGATGTAGTCACCAAGCAAAATAAGTTTGTCATTCTTTTGGAGTTGGATTTTACGTTCAATCAATTCTTTAAATGAACCAAAACATCCATGAATATCTCCAATTGCAAAAAGTCTATTATTCATATCTCAATTGTTGAATGAAAAATGGGGGTAGGACAATTGCACTCTTTTGTAAATATCGGTCTGTGTGAAGGCCGGTGTGATTTGCAAATGTGTGCAATGTGCGTGGGCTTCCAAATTGTCTCGAAGGGCAAAAGAGGGCCGGCAAAAACAAAATCTTTACAGTTAGTCAATTTTTCAATTATATGTATTAATTCTAGTCTTAATATTTTCAATTTATGTTCTGCTGTTTCTCTCATTCAGCCTTGCAGGTAACGGAAATATTTCTAATGCATGGTAATATTCTTCAATAGCCGATTCAAAATCACCTCTTTTAAAATAGCTATCACCATAATTCATAGATAAATTAAATATTTCATTTTTTCTTGTTAATTCTTCTCTTTGCTCTTCCAGTATTCGCTGTTCTGTTATTCCAGTTGATTCCCATGGCCTCAAATTTATGAGTACAATAACAGTAATTGAAATGATTGATATTACCAGAATAGCACTAATAACTTTATCATTTAACGACCGTCTGCGAATTCTTTGTAATACTTCTTGTTTTTCCTTCTCTGTATAAACTATGTTTTGGTGAGTTCTGCCTGCAATATTTAGTTCATCAATTGAGTGATGTTCAATTGTGTCACCAACTGCTCTTTTTCTTTTCGAAAATGGCCTCCTTGGTCTTTGGGTGTATATCCATTTCTGCATTCCTAAACCCATGTAGCCCATAGTTTTATTTTTTACTTTAGAATTTGAATTATAATTCCTAGTAATCCTATTATCACGCATAAAGGAGAAAAAAACCTTGTGTCTAATTTTCCAAAGTTAGTATGTATTACTCGTTTAAAGAAACCAACATATTTAAATTCTCCAATTGCTCTTAAGATAAATATTGCTGGTATAATCCAACCCCCATATTTTAATATCCATTCAGGTAAATCATAAATAATTATCCCAGACTTGATTATGTAAAAAAGTCCAAAAGAGATTAATCCTAATCCTACTATTGCACTGTCAATTTTTTTAGGATTCAAAACTCTTTCTCCGTTTTCTTTTGTAGGTAAGGATTCTGCGAATCCAAATTTACCACCAATAACCCAATTCAGATGTATCGCTCCGAGAATGAAGAAGATAATACTTAATATTATTGATAAGGCCATAGTTGTTCAGGTTTGTGCTTTTAGTAGAGGTTTTTTATCATTTATTTCTATAATTCTTTTTATCAGGTATCCTGAAAAAACAATAAACGCCTCCAGTTCTTTGATGTTCTGTTCTTTGATATAAGGCATTATCATAAGTCGAGATTCATTTTCTGTTGTCAATTGAAAAGAATACATTTTGAATTTAATCATATAATCCTGAACAGTTTTGTCAAGTAGTTGCTTTGCATAGTCAGGTTCAGTACTTTTTATAATGTATTTACTATCGAAACTAGAATTCCCGACTTCTAATTCTTTCATTCCAAGTAATTTTGAAATCTTCTCCAAATAATCTTCAGGGTAAATTTGCATTTCGAAGTCTAATATTTTTCTAAACTTATAGTCAAGTTTAAAGTGGTGATTTTCACTTGTTCTAAAAGTTATATTTTCACCAGCCATAGGAATATGCAATTCAAATCTTCTGATTTCATTATTTAAGGGGTCTATAAATGCCGGTGATTTAGCTAATATATTTCGGAATCGTCCATTATATTTTTCAGCTATTAATTGCCAATTCCTGACAATCAATTCCATTTTTTTATGGGTGAGTCTAAATGGTGACAATGTTTTCTTTTTAATGTTAAATTTGAAGCTATGTGCTGTTGCCGTTTTTTATAACTGTTTTTGATTTCAAATTTACTATTTCTTTTTCAACCAAAGCTGTAGCGATAATGTATATACTGCCCAAGAGGAGGTTTCGGTGATTTCTACTATTGAAATTCCTCTCTAAATAATTAATATGTAACAGTTAAGTTTTGACCAGCATCCAGTGTAACCGTCGCATTATAGCTTCCAGAAGGGAAATTAATACTAATTGAAGGCTGCGCAAGTGGATCTATAACCTGACCAGCACTTATATAACCCAATCCAACAAAGTATTCATTTGATGTTATGTCGAAAGTAATATTTGCCAATGGTAATGCTTCAACAGCATAAGTTGGCATATTACTGAGACCATAATAGAAATCAGCGTAACCTATTCCACATATCAAACCGAATTGGGGGATAGTTGCATCTGTTTGGATTGTTAAGGGACCCGGAGTTGGTCCAGCAACAGCACTTTGGAAAGAATAATTACCACCCTGATTTGTGAGAGTTACCAGATTGTGCGTGGTTTGATCTGCATATTTTATAGTTTCAAAATTAACTATTTCTCCAACTATTAATTGTCCTGTTGTAAACCAGAACATAAAATTTTCTACCCAATTGAAACTTGAAGACGAAGAAGGCTGAAGGTATTTATTCTGCATTACAACAGGGCGGGTGTTATAGTTGCAAATATTAGCATCATATTGATAAAGGAAAAAGTTCTCGCTATCTGAAGCATCGTTTTGTAATGTAATATTATACATTGCAGTACCTGCAAAAAAATAGGAAAAATGAGGGATTTGCGACTTAATCTTATTTTCATGCCGAAAACCACGAAGGTCTGTCCAGGTAATCCCATCACTAGATACAAATAAGGAAGTTATTTCATTATTATCATTATGATCAATTCCAAGAGTTGCTGAATTGGGCGTATACACTCCTGGGTTTGAGATGTCAATTTTATGAACCTCACTAAGTGGGGTTACGTTTTCAGGTAGAACAGTCAATTCTACAATGTTGCCCTCAATAATAATTTCTTCCGTCACAGAATTTTCAGGAAAAACTATCTCTAGTTGCCCTATTCGAAAACTCCCTCCCGCTGTTCCGATATTTATTGTAGAATCATTAACATCATCTGAGTCTTCCTTTTTACATGACGAAATTGTCGTTAAGAATAGAACAAGGAGAAATAACCCTAGGTATGAATTTAGCAATTGTAGATTGATAATCGTTTTGATATTTGTGAATCTCATAAGATTTTTTTTTCTAGTTAATAAATTAGGAACTTGTTTAATTTGTTTCCATCCGTAAAAACATCATTTTTTTATAGTCAAACTAAATATATATTCTCATACGTTTTTATTATCTGTCCTTAATTGGACTTTGATTCTCAGAATAAAGATGACTTAGCGCTTGTTGCGGGTCTTTTGCCTCTAAAATTTCCAGCTTATTATTTATTTCTTCAAGGGCATTTTCGTACTTCGCCAGTATCTGCTGTTGCTGAGAAATAACTGCCTCCTGGTCTTTTACCTTTTGATGCAATTCCTGGGTAGCTTTCACAAGTGGAACAACAAATTCGGCGTAGCGCAATGCGTAAAGGTCTTTTTCATGTTGTGGCGCTTTCACTCCACTGAAATTATACTTAAGTTTTTCAGCAGCATCTTCCACTTCCTGGGCAATAAAACCGCTGTATTGTATGGTGCTTTTTTGCTGGGCTGCCTGTTGCAATCCTTCCGGGATTTCACGCCCGAAGAAAGCTTCCAATGTGGCAACATTGTAATTGTAGGTAACCGGCCTGAGGGCATCAATAAAATCGAGTCCCTTCACATTTTCCTCAATATTGGTTTTTACGCGGGCATCTGATGTTGCTGACCAGTTTACATAACCGCCAATTGTAGATGTTGTACTGTTGCCAATACTTACCTCATTATTTGAACTAACTACAGCCTGGTACCCGATGGCAATGGCATTGGAATTTGTAATCTCCGTTTCACGGCCAATGCCAATGCTGTAATTGCCGGATATCTTAGCATCGTAACCAATGCAAACGGCATCTGTGGCAGTAATGGTATCATAGGCTCCCAGGCTTACCGATCTTGCACCACCAATCATGTTTTTATATCCAACTGAAGTAACATCGTTCTCAGAAACATAGCTTTCACCACCAATCAATACATTGTTATTTCCGGTAGAGCCAGTTGAAACCATGTTAGCATTTGCTCCAATGACAACATTTCTCATGTTACCACCATATGAATAGCTAAAATCGGCTTTGTAGCCAATAAAAACATTATCTTCTCCTGCGAAGTTTGAATATCCACATTTGTATCCGATATATGTATTTCTGTTTCCATCATCGGTATTATTTGAACGGTTGTTATAAAAACCTGAATAAGCTCCAATAAATGTGTTAAAATCTGCATGTTCAGTGGCAGCCCCACTGGCAGCCCCAATAAATATATTATAAGTACCATCACTATTATCCAATCCGGCTGAATCGCCCAGGCAAAAATTATGGTGGCCTGTAGTATTATCATAACCGGCTTCATTTCCAACAAAAGTATTTTGATAACCTGTTGTGTTTTGCCACCCTGCAGTGGAACCAATAAATGTATTACGATCTGCTGTTGTATTGTTTCTCCCGGCTTCTCTTCCTACAAAGGTATTCCTTTTGCCGGACGTATTGGCTTGCCCTGCCTCTTCACCTATAAAGGTATTATACATTCCGGATACATTGGAAAATCCTGCTCTGTAACCCAAGAATGTATTGTCACTCCTATTATTATTTCTTCCTGCCTGGTACCCAAGAAACGTATTGCGATGATATGACACATTACTATATCCTGCCGAATCACCCACAAATGTGTTGTAGTCTCCGGTAGTATTGTTTGCTCCGGCACCCAAGCCATGTGACATTACACCCGTTTGTGCATGTATTGTAAATGAAGTTATTAAACCAAGGGTAATCAGCAGCAACCCTTTTAAACTATTATTTTTCATTGTATTTATTATTTGTGTTTTCATTTTATATTCTTTTAATCTATTAATTAGTTCTTGTCTATAAACTCGGCAGATTTCAAGAGTCTGGTTCAGAAAGTTCGAGAACAAGGCTTGTGAAGTGCTGAATAACAATAAGTTTACTTTTGTAAATGTTTGTTTTCAGTACAAGCGTAACGCTGTTATCGGACTTTATGGACAGACTAATTAGTTTTTCTTATACATCTGCAGTTGTTAAGATCAGTTTTAGCATCCGGGTCAGGACCACCATAATCAAGCCTTTGTGTATAGGCATTTGAGCCGTCGAGTTCTGTATTGCTCCAGTATTTGGCAGCACCAACTTCCTCCAGGCCTGTAATTAAGAATGATTGTTTGTACATGGCATTCAACTCGTTAAGACTGGGCAGGTACCAATCGGAATGGCCATGGGCGGTGAGGCCGCTGCATGTTGACTGTGCCGTTGCCCAGTTTGTGCCGGTTGCGTTATCAGTAGGGTGCACATAAATATAGGAACCATGATAGCGGATAGGGATGCTTTGTGTTGTATCGGGAACCGACAAGCCATCGTTTGGGTCGGACCAGGCGGTAATACCATTGGCATCCGAAACCAGTACTTTTCCGCTTCCCTGTGAGCCATCAACAATTTTTATTGCTCCGGCAATGTGCAGGGTGGTGTCGGGAGTATCAGTGCCAATGCCAATCTTACCATCAGGCATAATGGTCATCCGGTGACTATATCCAAAGCCTGGCGGGCCTGTTCCAAAGACAAGTCCTCCGGTTTGTGGGAAATAAATACATTGTGACCCATAGGTGCTGTCGTCGAGCGCCCAGCTGGTTACTGTTCGTTTAAAATTTTTATAAAATCCAACTTCAGCATCTGGGGCTGTCCCCAGGCGACCGTACCGGAAAAATGATGAACTCCCGGTTGTTGGTAGTTTCAGGGCAGTTGTCATACCCTCTTCATTTGAAAGTGAACCAATTTCAAGTTTTGCTGTTGGCGAATTTGTTCCTATACCCACATTGCCGGTATTAGCAGAATAGATATTATTGCCGGATACTGTCCAATCGCTATCGGCAGCCGACAAATCAGTCCAGGAACCATTATAAAACCAGAAGCTTCCGGTAGTTGTGTCGAAAACAAGAAGTCCGGTAGCCGGGCTGCTGATAGCGGTTCGCTGGGCTGTGGTCATCCGGGGCACCAGCATCCCTTTATCGGTTGATTTTACATCGAGCATGGCGCTGCCGTCGGGACTGCTGCCATCTGTGTTTACACCTACCTGAGCATAAAGGCCGAGGCTTAAGAGTACGAGTACTGTTGTTAAGATTTTTGTTTTCATTGTTCCTATTTATTTTTTATTGAACATAGTGAAATCCTGCCTTTGCGGGGCTATTTCGCTATTTATTCCCAACATGGTTTTGATGTTTTCGATTTCAGCTTTCAGCTTGTCCATTTCGCTCAACTTTGTTTGAAGACCTTCATTGTTGGTTTTCAAATTGTTTATTTCCTCTTGTTGTTTTTCAATAAGCTCCTGCTGTTCCTGCATAGCTTTTACCAATACAGTAGTCAGTAAGCCGTAAGCAATTCCCTTTTCACCTTCTTCGCCACTCACTACTTCTGGTATTACCTCTTCCATTTCCTGGGCAATGAAGCCTATACTTTCGCTGTCATCTGTTTTGTATTTGTAAGAAGTTGGCCGCATTAAAAGAACCTCTTCCAGACCATATCCAAGGCTGTTGATGCTGTATTTTTTTGAAATATCTGATGCATTGGTCCATACACCGCCAGAGGTACAATGTGCCCCGCTTCCCATTTGCAGGGGGTGGGCAGGAGAAGTAGTACCGATACCCACATTACCATTGGCCAGAATGGTCATCTTCTGTGTCGCATTGGTGAAAAAGGCAATAGGATGGTTGGACCAGGTAGCAACAGAAAACTGATTTGGTGTCCCTGAGAGGCCATAGCCGTCAACTCCAACAATTCCTTGTACGGTAGTATTAGTGTAGTTGGAATACACGGAGTTACCTGTAGTTACTGCTTCAAAATTTTCAGCTGCTCCATCCGCCTTGATGTGTAACTTGTACAAAGGGCTAGAGGTGCCTATACCAACGTTGGCGGCATTTCCCAATACAAGACTACTATCCTGGCTAACAATAGCATTGGCACCAATGGCAGTTGCGTTGGTGAGATCGCCTGAAGAAACATTGGCAACAGAACCGATCAAGGTATTAGAATTTCCAGTGGTGTTAGTTATGCCTGCCCAAACACCAACGGCCACATTCGCAGACCCGGTGGTATTAGAAAAAAGTGCCTCACTTCCACTGGCCACATTCCAGCTTCCTGTGGTGTTAGAACCAAGAGCAATACCACCAACACCCACATTGGAGTTTCCGGTTGTGTTTTCGTACAGTGCTCCACCCCCTTGTGCAACATTAGATTCACCTACGGTATTGGAATAGAGCGCCATAGCACCAGTAGCAGTATTATTGTATCCTTGGGTGTTAGAATGGAGTGCCTTAAAGCCATTTGCTACATTCCTCCAACCATTGGTATTGGAGTAAAGGGCAGATTCACCTAATGCAACATTTGCATTCGTTGTTAGATCATCATTGGCACCCGCATCGTTGCCTATGAAAACAGAAGATCCAGTGTTCTTTGGCTCTAACCTATTTCCATTCATAACCCACTTTTCGGTTCCAGCAATATCAAATCGTATAATATCTTCATCGCCTGATTCTTCTACCTGTATTTTGGTATCGTTGTCGGCATCTGTCAATAGACTAAGTGTGTCCGTTGGAATGATTATGCTGTTGCCATCTTCTATGTATAGCGTGTCTCCAGAAATGGATAGCATTTGGTCATCACTTCCGCTCGCTGCAGTTTGCCAGCTTGCAAGACCATTAGCGTCAGAGGTCAGTACTTTTCCAGCTCCTTGGGTGCCATCTTCTATTTTTACATCTCCTACTACATGTAGTTTTGCATTTGGTGCTGATGAGCCTATACCCACCTTAGATGCATTTCCTAATACTAAACTGCTGTCTTGGCTAACCACAGCATTGGCTCCAATTGCAGTTGCGTTGGTAAGGTTTCCGGAAGAAACATTGGCATAATGACCTATTGCTGTGTTGAGATTCCCGGTGGTGTTGGACCAAAGTGCTGCCATTCCATTCGCAGTGTTAAGATCCCCAGTGGTGTTGGAGTAAAGGGTCAGCTTTCCATTAGCGGTGTTGGAATTCCCCTCGGTGTTGGAGTAAAGAGCCTGAGTTCCATTCGCTGTGTTGGAAGATCCTGAGGTGTTGGAGTAAAGAGCGTCATGTCCATTCGCAGAGTTCTCCCACCCATATGTGTTTGAGTAAAGAGCATTATTTCCTACAGCTACATTCTTGTTGTTTGAGAAGTCATCATTGGCACCTGCACCATCTCCAATAAACACACTGTTACCGGTGTTTACAACCTCTAACCTTCCACTATCCATTCTAAAGAACTCGGTTCCCTCCATGTCAAAGCGGATAATATCATCATCAAGGCCTGCTTCTTCTACTTGTATTTTGGTGTCGCTATCGGTATCTGCAATTTCGAATGCGGTTTCAGACGAAGGTAAATGCCAGCTAGCTAAGCCATTGGCATCAGAGGTAAGCACCCTTCCAGCTCCTTGAGTGCCATCAACTATTTTTATATCTCCCACAACATGTAGTTTTGCATCAGGTGCAGAAGTACCAATACCCACTTTGGTAGCATTGCCCAGTACCAGGCTGTTATCCTGGTTTACTACGGCATTGGCGCCTATGGCTGTTGCGTTGGTAAGGTTTCCGGTAGAAACACCGGCTTGATAACCTATTGCTGTGTTGTTGTTTCCGGTGGTGTTGGAGTAAAGAGCGTTACGTCCAACAGCAGTATTCTGGTTGTTTGAGAAGTCATCATTGGCACCTGCACCATCTCCAATAAACACACTGTTACCGGTGTTCACAACCTCTAACCTTCCACTATCCATCCTAAAGAACTCAGTACCTGCTATATCAAACCGGATAATGTCATCGTCAGCCGTTTCTTCTACTTGTATTTTGGTGTCGTTATCTGTATCTACTATCTCATCAGAACTTCCGCCCCCAGCTGAGGCCGTTTGCCAGCTGCCAAGCCCATTGGCATCAGAGGTAAGCACCCTTCCGGCTCCTTGTGTGCCATCAACTATTTTTACATCGCCTGCTACATGAAGTCTAGCACCAGGACTTGACGTTCCTATTCCAACGTTTGCGTTGTTCCCCAGAACCAGTGAATTGCTTTTGTTGACCCTTGCATAAGCTCCTATGGCAGTAGCGTTGGTGAGATTATTAGAACCCATACCAGTATAATACCCAATTGCCGTATTGTAGGACCCTATCTTGTTGGTGTCAAGTGAATAGGCTCCCACTGCCGTGTTTCCAGTTCCGGTTAGATTGTAGCTTCCAGCCTGTACACCGACACCCACGTTAAAATATCCGCTGGTATTATCGTAAAGACTGCGATACCCTATCCCAACATTATTATTATAGTTAAGATCATCATTCGGGGCTACTTTCTCACCTATAAAAACAGAACGACCAGTATTTCTCGGTTCCAATCTACCCCCGGTCATTACCCACTTTTCTACTCCTGCCATATCAAAGCGGATGATGTCTTCATCGCCTGTTTCTTCTACTTGTATTTTGGTGTCATTGTCGGTATCAGTAATTTGGTCGGTATCACCTGATGTATTTCCGTTCAGACTAACCCATGCTGTTCCATTATAAAACCAGAAGCCATCGGTGCCATTGGTCTGGTAAACCAGTAATCCGGTGGCAGGTGTGCTTATAGCCACACGTTGTGTGGAGTCCATTCGGGGGATGAGCATCCCTTTGGTTGTTGACTTTACATCGAGCATGGCGCTGCCATCGGGGCTGCTGCCATCGGTGTTAACGGCTACCTGAGCGAAAGTGCCTAAACTGAGGAGTATGAGTAATATTGTTAGGATTTTTGTTTTCATTGTTACTTTTTAAATTAAGATTATCTCCTAAGGTTTCGGTCGCTTCGTGTTAAATGGTTAAAAAGCCCGAACCGCACGTACCCTGTCTGTGAAGTCCTTATTTTCGTGGGTCTGGTAGGAATTGAAGAAGAACTGAGTCCATGCGTTGAAGCCAGTGTACTCGCTGGAACTCCAATAGTAGTCAACTGCAAAACTGCCACCTCCATTTGTTATTGCCGTTGCATTTATGGTCGCCTTATTCTGGTACATTGCATTAAGTTCGTCTTTTGAAGGTAAAAACCAATCTGTATAGCCGTTTAATGATAAATTTGCACAAATATCGGCAGCTATGCCAGATGTTGTGCAACCAGCTTCAATATCAATTGTGTTTTGTGATCCTGTGCCAATGGCGGTTCCGTCAGCCCCACTAATTGTTGATCCCAAACATCCCCATTCTGCTCCTGCACTTTGGTCGCTTACTGCACATATTAACCCACCTCCGTTACCGTCAAGATAAAAAATAACCCCTCCTTGGTGATAGTCGCCAATACTTGGGGTATAAACTGATACAGGGCCACCTATCATATTTGTCCAGGCGGATCCATTATAAACTTGCAATTCACCTGATGGACCACAGTTAGTGCACCATGCCACCAAACCTGCTGCTGGGCTGCTTATTGCATTTCGTTCATCTTCAGTCATCCTCGGTGGCAGGAATCCCTTTGTTGTACTGCTCACCTCTAATTGGGCAGAATTATCGGGAGTGGTAGTATTGATACCCACAATGCCGTTACTTGCTATCATCATTCGTTCACTTTGGTTGGTGAAAAATTGGATCGGGTGATTGCTCCATGTGGATATTGAGAATTGACCTGCTGAACCGGAATAACCGTCACCGTCAATCCCAATAATCCCCCTTACACTTTCGTCACTGTTGTACCATTGTGAGTATGCCGAACTACTTGCTGTTGATGTTTTAACAGTTAAAAGTGAAGAACTGGTGCCGAGTACATCTAATTTTGTATCAGGGCTTGAAGTACCAATACCCACGTTGCCGGTAGTACCCTTAATTGTCATGAAAGTATTTTCTGCATTCATATCTGTAAAGAGAAGATCTGCACTACCGGTCATATTAGTACCGGCACTTTCAATATAATTTTTACCATTATATGGGATTATCTTTAAACCAGAATTATTATCCCTTATATATTGAGTGCCAACTAAATCCAGATCTACCATAGGGGCGGAAGTACCGATACCCACTTTTGCCGCATTACCAAGCACCAAGCTGCTATCCTGGCTAACAATAGCATTAGCACCAATGGCAGTTGCATTGGTAAGGTTTCCGGTAGAAACATCGGCTCCGTAACCTAAGGCTGTATTATTTGTTCCTGTTGTGTTGGAATACAGGACTTTATAACCACTTGCCGTGTTTTGCTTACCCGTGGTATTGGAATACATGGCCTTATAACCAATTGCAGTGTTATCAAGTCCTGTTGTGTTGGACAGCAGGGCCCTATAACCACTTGCAGTGTTAAAACCTCCTGATGTGTTGGAGAGCAAAGCAGAGTCTCCAACTGCTACATTCTTATTGAAAGAGAAATCATCGTTGGCACCTGCGCCATATCCGATGAATACACTACCTCCGGTGTTTACAAATTCGAGGCGGTCTCCATCAATGCGTGTTCTGCCAACTACATGGAGTTTTGCAGCCGGAGTAGAGGTGCCAATACCAACCTTAGCCGCATTGCCCAGTACCAGACTGCTATCCTGGCTTACTATTGCATTGGCACCAATGGCGGTTGCGTTGGTAAGGTTCCCGCTGGAAACATCGGCATCAAACCCCAGTGCGGTATTATAAGACCCAGTTGTATTGTGTAAAAGTGAGTACCCTCCGTGAGCTGAGTTAAAATTTCCGCTAGTGTTTTTAGATAATGACTTTTTCCCGCTGGAAGTATTATCAGCCCCAACTGTGTTGACAAAAAGTGCCGCCATCCCGATGGCAGTGTTGCTATATCCGGTTGTATTAGAATAAAGTACTTTTCTTCCGGTGGCCGTGTTATCGAATCCATTTGTGTTTGAATATAGTGACATTGCACCCAGGGCTGTGTTTTGACTTCCAAGTGTATTGGCTTTGAGTGAATTATAGCCGACGGCCACATTTTGATTAGTTGACAAATTATAATTAGCACCTGCTCCTTCACCTATAAAAACGCTATTGCCGGTGTTTAGCACTTCCAATCTGCCGCTATTCATCCTAAAGAACTCAGTACCTGCTATATCAAAACGGATGATATCATCATCGGCTGTTTCTTCTACTTGTATTTTTGTGTCGTTGTCGGCATCTTTTATTTC